>JABFRY010000348.1 GCA_013140955.1 Acidobacteriota bacterium | reverse complement strand
CGTTCGCGCCACAGGTAGTACCAGGTGTCCTCGTAGCCCGCCTGCACATGGGTATCGCCGACACCCAGGTGTGCCGCCAGCGTGCGGATGAACCGCTCGGCCTCGGCGGCCGAATGTCCGGCGGGCCGTTGCTCGTCGGCCATCAGCGTGTCGTCGTGCCACATGGGCACGCCGTCGGCACGCCAGAAGCACGACAGCGCCCACCGGGGCAGCTGCTCCCCCGGGTACCACTTCCCCTGCCCGACGTGCAGCAGCCCGCCGGGCCCGAACGAGGCGCGAAGGCGTCGGTGCAGGTCGAGGGCACGCTGGCGCTTCGACGGACCGATGGCCTCGGTATTCCACTCGTCCGCGTCGCGCCCCGACTCGGAGACGAACGTGGGCTCACCGCCCATGGTCAGGCGGACGTCGGCCGCCACGAGGCGCGCGTCCACGGCGTCGCCCGCGCGGAGCAGGGCTTCCCACTGCGCCTCCGAGTACGGAAGGGTCACACGCGGCGACTCGTGCACGCGCGTCACCTGCATGGCGTGCTCGAACTCCACCTCGCAGGGCTCGACCCCGCCCGTCACGGGTGCGGCACTCGAGGCGTCGGGCGTGCAGGCCAGCGGCAGATGCCCCTCCCCCGCCAGCAGGCCCGAGGTCGGGTCGAATCCAATCCAGCCGGCACCCGGCAGGTAGACCTCGCACCACGCGTGGAGGTCGGTGAAGTCGGCCGCCACGCCCGACGGCCCCTCGCGGGCCGGCACGTCGGCCTTCAACTGAATCAGGTAGCCGGACACGAACCGCGCGGCAAAGCCCATGTGGCGCAGGATCTGGACGAGCAGCCAGCTGGTGTCGCGGCACGAACCGCTGCCGCGTGTCAGGGTCTCATCCGGTGTCTGCACGCCGGGCTCCATCCGGATCAGGTAGCCGATGTCGGCACTGAGGCGGCGGTTCAGTTCCACGAGGAAGTCCGTGGTCCGTCCGCGCGGGCGACCCAGGGTGTCGACGTAGCGCGCCAGCCCGGGCGTCATCGCCTCTGGTTCGAGGAACGGCAGCAGTTCACGGCGCTGCCAGGACGCATAGGCGAAGGGC
Source organism: Acidobacteriota bacterium (assembly GCA_013140955.1). Classification (GTDB taxonomy): domain Bacteria; phylum Acidobacteriota; class Vicinamibacteria; order Vicinamibacterales; family UBA2999; genus JABFRY01. The sequence goes on along the minus strand of JABFRY010000348.1, from coordinate 1,468 downwards.
ACGTGCTCGGCGTCGGGCTCCAGGAAGAAGTCGAACGGGTTGTAGACGGCCATCTCGGCCACGAGATCCACCTCGACGCGGAACTCGCGGACCCGTTCCGGCACGAACACCCGGGCCACGTAGTTGCTCTGGGGGTCCTGCTGCCAGTTGACGAAGTGCTCCTCAGGCGTCACCCGCATCGAGTAGGACAGCACCCGCGTGCGACAGTGCGGCGCCGGGCGGAGTCGGACCAGCTGGGGTGAGAGCACGACGCTTCGCCCGTAGCGGTAGCGGGTGACGTGGTTCAGCGCGACATGGATGCTCACAAAACCTCGAGTGGATGGGACGACGGTATTATCCGGGAGCCGTCCCGGGCGATGAGCGGACAATAGTGTCCCGGCCGCCCGCGATGGCCAAGAGGCGATGCGAACCTTCCACTGCGATCACTGCGCGCACCAGATCTACTTCGAGAACACCGTGTGCGTGAGCTGCGGCCGCACCCTGGCGTTTCTCGAGGACCTGCGCGACATGGCCTCGCTCGATTCCGCTCCGGACGGCACCTGGCATCCAGCGCACGGGGCGCCCGGCGGCGCGTATCGCCTGTGCCGCAACTACGAGGTGATGCACGTCTGCAACTGGGCGCTCCCGGCACACGACCCGGAGGCGCTCTGCCGGGCCTGCCGCCTGACGATTGTAGTGCCCGACGTTTCCATGCCCGGCGCCCACGAGGCCTGGTTCCGCCTCGAGTCGGCCAAGCGACGTCTCCTGTTCACCCTGCTGTCGCTGGGCCTGCCCCTCTCGAACCGGCACGAAGATCCGCCCGGAGGGCTCGCCTTCGAGTTCAAGGCCGACATCGACCCGTCCGGCGAACCCGTGCGCACCGGCCACAGCGCGGGCACCATCACGATCGACATCGCCGAGGCCGACGACGCCGAGCGCGAACGCCGTCGCGCGGCGGTGCGGGAACCGTACCGCACGCTGCTCGGGCACCTGCGGCACGAGAGCGGCCACTACTACTGGGACCGTCTGGTGCGCGGACAGGCTGAAACCGAGGGCTTCCGGGCACGTTTCGGCGACGAGCGCGAAGACTACACCTCCGCACTCGACACCTACTACCGGTACGGTCCGCCCCAGGACTGGCAGACCCGCTTCGTCTCGGCGTATGCGAGTTCGCACGCGTGGGAAGACTGGGCGGAGACATGGGCCCACTACCTGCACATGCTCGACGCCCTCGAGACCGCCGCGGCCTGCGGCCTGTCGCTGGCGCCGCCGACGACGGGCGAGCCGGCGCTGGCGCCCCTCCCCGCCAACCTGCGGGTGGATCAGATGCCCTTCGACCGCCTCATTGCCGGTTGGTTTCCCCTCACCTACGCGGTCAACAGCCTGAATCGGGGCCTGGGCCTGGCCGACGCCTACCCCTTCGTGCTGCCGCCGGCCGCCGTGGACAAGCTCCGGTTCGTGCACGACCTCGTGGCCCGGGCCACGAGGT
>JABFRY010000136.1 GCA_013140955.1 Acidobacteriota bacterium | reverse complement strand
GTGCCCTGCGCGCCCGAGGCCGGCACACCGGCAGACACGCCGCCCCTGGCGGACGGCGCCGACGACCCGACACCGGCCGGCGTGCTCGAGACGGCGCTCGCGCTGCTCGGCGTGCCCTATCGCAACGGCGGCGCAGACCCGTCAGGGTTCGATTGCAGCGGCTTCGTCCAGTACGTGTTCGGCCGGCACGGTGTCTCCCTGCCACGACAGACCTCCGCCCAGTACCACGAAGGCACACCGGTCGCGCTCGGTGATGTACGGGCGGGGGATCTGGTGTTCTTCGAGACGGTGAGCCGTGGCGCCTCCCATGTCGGACTCGCCCTTGGCGACGGACGCTTCGTCCACGCGCCCTCCAGCCGGGGCGTGGTGCGGGTGGAGCGCTACAGCCTCGGCTACTGGGCGCGGCGTGTGGTGGGGGTGCGACGTCTCGAGCCGGCGCCGGATCAGGCCGCGCAGTAGCGGCCCTTGCGGACCAGCTGCCGCGAGCCCTGCGGCAGGAACTCGCGCATCACCAGATCGTCTTCGGTGAACGCGCGGGCGTAGCGCGACGCCTTGAGCGGCTCCACCGGACACTCCACGCCCGGAGGATTGGCGGGCTGCGGCTCGAGCACGTCGGCGTAGCGCTGGGGATAGGAGGGAAAGCCACGGAAGGCCGTACCCACCACCCCGCCGAACCGCGCGGTAAGTTCCTCGAAGTCGTACCGGAGGAACTCGAACACCTCCGGATCCGGACGAGTCGCCAGGTACTCCCGCACCATCCGCACCACGTCCTCGAAGAAGCGGGTGCCATGACAGTTGGCGGCGTAGGTGCCATCCGACCGCTCCATGCGCCGGATGCCGGGACGCGCGGGATCGATGTGATACAGCTCGTGCACGATGGTGTCGAGCTTCGCGACCCACTGCTCGTCGCCGCGGTAGTGCACCTGCTTCCTGGTGCTCGACAGGGTCTGATCGCAGAAGCGCGGCAGCGAGAACGACACCATGTAGTCGATGGGCGTCGTGCCCACGCGCACCTGAGGAGACCGCGTGACGAACCACTGCGACCGGCGCGTCAGCTCACCGGTCGAACGGCTGCGCCAGAAGTAGTAGCCGGGCTCGCTGTCGGGCAGGCACAGGCAGTGGCACGTCGCATACGCGCCTTCCCTGCCGCTGCGTCCCCCGCGTGCGAACACGAGCACGCGACTCATGTCGATGAAGGAAAGCTCGGGCACCCTGGCCACGATGTCTTCCATCAGCACGGCAATTCGATCGGTGTAGTTGACCATCGCGCAGGGCAGCGCACGACAGCCGGACACACCTCGTCCCGCAGCCGCCTGCTCTCCTGATTATTCGTGGAATGGAACTGCGCCGCATAGTACGGGCAGCCCCGGAGGGTGTCAAGCTGAAGGGCACCAATCGCTGTGCACGACCGCCGACTCCCAGGCACATATTCGGCGACGCGACGAGGTCCTTGACCTCAGCCGGTGCGAGCTGCGGCAGTCGGGGTCAGCGGCGGGAAACCTCGTGCAGTGGCACCCTCGCGCGCGCGGGATCCGTCGCGTGTGCGCGGGGGGGATCCCTCGCGCACACGCCTCACTGGCAGAACTACCGCGGACCGAACCTGCGCAGGGCCGCAGACACGCGCTCACGGTCACGTGCGGCCGGCGCCAACACGGCCGTTGTTCGTGTGAGTGCCGCGATCGACGAGGTGTAGGTCACCGCGCCCGACAGGCCGGGTGCCGTGAAGACCTCGATGAGCGAGCCGGTGAGCGAAGCCGTGCCTGCCGGCCGCAGGTGCCACGTGGCCTCGTCCCGGATGCCGCCAACGTCGGTGGCCCCCGTGAACTGGATGGCGCCGTCCGCATCGATGGGCGCGGTGAATCCGGGAAACGTCACGCCCGCGCTCGTCCCGGTGCCGGTGACGGTGCCGAGAATCTGGCTCGCCGCGAGCCTGGTGTCGAAGGAGTCGCCGAGATCGCTGAACTCACTCTCACAGAACCCGACCCACGCACCGCTGGCGGTACAGCCAGTGACCGTGGACAGGCCCGTCCACGTGCCGCGATACACGGGGTAGACGCGTATGACCTGCTGCCCCTGGCGCCCGCCGGTGACGACATAGATGGTTGCCCGTCCGTTGCCGACCCCGGTCACCGTACCAGAATCGGAGACCGTGGCCGCGCCGGGCTGGTCCGAGCGCCAACCGGTAGTCACCGATTGCGTCGCACCGGTGGACAAGGTCGCGGTGGCGGTGGCCGTGGTGGTCTCTCCCACGAGAATCTCCGATGCACCGAGGACCACCGACACGGCCGTCACCGTGGACGACGGCCCGGTCACGTCCCCCCCACCATCGTCCCCGCAGCCCACAAGCAGCACGGCGACGACAGTCACGAAGCACGAAGCGAACGCTCTCATACGAACCTCCAGACGTCAGACATCCGTCGCCCGGACATGTCCTTACCGCGCGCCCGCGGGCTGATGCCGGACCGGATGTATGCCAGCGCGCAGAGTGCGGCTGGACCGGTTCGCCCTCGGCAAGGACCGTTCCAGAGCTTCGGGGGAAG
>JABFRY010000047.1 GCA_013140955.1 Acidobacteriota bacterium | reverse complement strand
CCGCCGTGTCGATCGGGGCCACGGTGTTCGGCGCGCTGTTCGGGCGCAAGGCCGCGAGCCTGTCCACGCTGGGCCGGGCCACCACGGCCGCCCGGGGCATGAGCCGTTCGGCGAAGGAAGCCGAGGACGTCGCCCGGGCCTCCGCACGGGTGGCGACGGCCCAGGAGGAACTCGAGGCCCTGGAAGCCGACATCGCCCGCGAGGTGGAGGCCCTCGAGGACACCTACGGCGCGGACCGGCTGGCCCTCGAGACCGTCGAGATCAAGGCCAAGCGCGGAAGCGTGGACGTGCAGCTGGTGGCGCTGGCCTGGACGCCGGCCGGCCCCTGAGGAGCCGGCCACCGCCGACTCAGGCCGAGCACTCCCCGTCGAGCACTTCGGGCGCGAAGGCGCGATCCTCGCCCAGGTCCATGAAGTCCTGGGTGGTGGCCTGGTCCGGCAGCATCTCCGCCAGGTCCTTCAGGCGCTCGGTGGCCGACGCCGGCGGCACGCGACGGAAGAACGCGCCGAGCGACTCGCCGTCCTGGCGCTGCTCCTGATAGAGCGCGAGCAGCCGGTCGACGGCATCGGTCAGCCGGTGCACCGGGACCTTCGACACCACTTTGCCGAACCGGGCGCCACTGTCAGTGCTTCCGCCGCCCACCAGCACGAAATACTGCGGCAGGGCCTGGCCACCCACCTTCCGGACGCTGCCCTGGAAGCCGAGCGCCGCCACGTGGTGCTGGCCGCACCCGTTCGGGCAGCCGCTGATCTTGATGTCGCCCGACGGGATGGCGTCCACCAGTTCCGGATGGGCGCTCAAGTGCTCGGTCAGCACGCGTCCGAGCCCCCGTGACTGGGTCACGGCGAGCCGGCACGTTTCGGCGCCGGGGCAGCTCACCACGTCGGCCAGCGTATCGGCCTCCGACTCGTGGAGGTTGGCAGCCACGAGTCGCTGGTAGAGGGCCCAGATTGCGTCGGTCTTCACCCACCGCAGCACCACGTTCTGCTGGATGGTCAGGCGCATCAGGCCGTCGCCGTAGGCCTCGGCCAGGTCCGCCAGCACGCGCATCTGCCCGGCCGAGGCGTCGCCGAGCGGCAGCCGGACGGTGACGAGCGCGTAGCCGGCCTGCTTCTGCAGCCGCACGTTGCTCTTCTGCCAGCGCACGTACGCATCTGAATACGCCTGCAGCTTCACGCTGCCCGGCACGATGCCGGGCCCCTTCACCGGCACGCTCCCGGCGAGGCGGGCCACTGCCTCGCGGGACGGCGCCTCACCGGCGCTCCAGTCGGGCGCGGTCTCGGCGGGCACCACGGAAGGGTCGAACGGCGTCTCCACGCCGCCCTCTGCGCGAACCTCCGCCAGCACCTCGTCGAACTTCTGCCGCCAGCCCTCCCAGCCCAGCGTGCGAATCAGGAACTTCATGCGATTGCGCTGGCGATGCTCGTAGTCCCCGAACCGGTGATACACGCGCACGATCGCCTCGGCAACCTCGAGCATCTGCTCGGCCGGCAGGAACTCGTAGAGCAGGTACCCCGAGACGGGCAGGATCGAGGTGCCGCCGCCAATCGTGAGCCGGAACCCTCTGCGCCCATCCTCGATGCGCGCATACCAGCCGAGATCGTGAATCGACGCCAGCGCGTGGTCCTCGGGGCAGCCCTCGAAGGCAATCTTGAACTTGCGCGGCAGCGACGCCGCCAGCGGATGCCGGAGGAAGTAGCGGGTCATCGCCTCCGCGTACGGCGTGACGTCGAACACTTCGTCGGCGGCCGTGCCCGCGTAGGGGCACGAGGTGATGTTGCGGACGGAGTTGCCGCAGGCCTCACGCGTGGTCAACCCGGTCACGGCCACGTCGCGCATGGCCTTTTCGGCATCGTGCAGCGGCACGAAGTGGAACTGGACGTTCTGCCGTGTCGTGACGTGGCCGAAGCCGCGTGAGTAGCGCGTCGCGACGTCGGCCAGCGACCGCATCTGCGGACCCGTGAGGATGCCCTGCGGAATCTTGATCCGCATCATGTGCACGTCCTCGGGCTGCCGCTGGCCGTATGTGCCGCGCACCAGGCGGAACCGGCGCCAGGCTTCCGCCGAGATCTCGCCCTGTTCGAACTGTCTCAGGGTCTCGACGAACTCGTCGATGTCGTGCTCCTCCGCGAAGGAGAGGCGCTGACGTCCGAACGTCTTCGTGTCATCGGCCACGGCCATACATCACCTCGTCTCCTGTGTCGGCGACGCCCGCGCCGGCCCGTGCCAGCTCGTCCCGCACACCGACCACATGCCCAATCACCAGCACTCCGGCCGCTCCCGGCGGGGGCATCGCCTCGCCGAGCGAGCCGAGCGCGCCGACCCAGGTCCACTCGGCGTCGGTCGATGCCCCGCACACGACCGCCGCGGGCGTCGCCTCGCTCCACCCATGCCGCACCAGCCACGCCGCAATCTCGCCCCGTGCCGCCAGCCCCATCAGCACCACGATGGACACGGCCCCCGGCGCCACCGAGCCCAGGGCCGCCGCGTACGCCTCGGGCGCGTGGCCGGATACGACCAGGAACGCCGACGCCACCCCGC
>JABFRY010000065.1 GCA_013140955.1 Acidobacteriota bacterium | reverse complement strand
GGCACCCTGCGGTTTGCCGCCACGCCGGGCACCGCGGCCCGCGACGCGGATGCGTATCGACTGCTGGCCCTGGGCTACTCGACCCGCGAAACCGCCGACGTCGTGACGGGGCGCATCGGCCTGGCCCGGTCGAGCGCGGCCAGGGGCATGCTGGCTGCGGGTGGATCCCGGGAAGCGGCCGCCGACTACCTGGACGGCGAATACCGGCGCCTGTCGGCCGCGCGCGCGCCGGAGGTCCTGCCCACACCGCCACTCGCCACTCCACGCGGCGTCTCGGCCCCCTTCGGCCCGACCCCCTTCGATACGGTCATCCGGGAGGCCGCGCGGCGGCACCGGGTGGAGGAAGCGCTCGTGCGCGCGGTGATCACGGCCGAGTCTGCGTTCCGCCCCGCCGCGGTCTCGCCCGCCGGCGCCATCGGCCTGATGCAGCTCATGCCGGGCACCGCGCGGGAGCTTGGCGTGAACCCGTGGGTGCCCAGCCAGAACATCGAGGGCGGCGTCCGCTACCTCGCGTCGCTCATTCAGGCGTTCGGCGGGGTGGAACTGGGCCTGGTGGCCTACAACGGCGGCCCCGACTACGCCCGGCGGTATGCGCGCGGGGACGCGGTGCTGTACGGTGAGACGCGCGACTACGTGCGCAAAGTGCTCCGGCTGCTCGCGTCCGCGCCCTGAGCGGTGGCCGGCTCACGCCGCACCTGTTGAAGTGCGGGGCAGGCAGCGCGAAGGGCAGGCAGCGCCCACGGGACGCGTGCGCGCGCCGGCGGATCCGTGCCACCATGCGGCGCATGCTGCTCATCACCGGCGCGTCGGGTGTCGTGGGTCATCGTGTAGCGCACCTGCTGGCCGCGCGCGGTACGCGCGCCCGGCTCATGGCCCGCGATCCGGGCAAGGTGCAGGCGCCGCCCGGGTGCGAAGTCGTTGCGGGCGACTACGCGGACCCCGGGAGCCTTGCGGCGCCGTTTCGTGGCATCGACACCGCGCTCATCGTGTCGGGCTACGCCAGGGAAGGTGACCGCGCACGCCTGCACGGCCACGCCATCTCCGCCGCCGCGCACGCCGGGGTCCGACACCTCGTGTACCTGTCGTTCCAGGGGGCCTCACCGTCGTCCAGGTTTCCGATGGCCAGGGATCACGCCCTGACCGAGGGGTTGCTCGCCGCCAGCGGGGTGCCGTACACGGCGCTGCGCGACTCCCTCTATCTGGATGCCATCCCGCACCTCTTCGACCGCGACGGCGTGGTGCGTGGACCGGCGGGCGCAGGCCGGGCGGCGTTCGTGTCGCGCGAGGACGTGGCGCAGACGGTGGTGGCGGTGCTGCTGCAGCCACCGGCGGTGAGCGGCGCGCTGGACGTGACCGGGCCCGAGGCCCTGAGCCTGTACGACGTCGCGGCGCGCGTGTCCGGGCTGGTGGGGCGTCCTCTTCGCTACGAGGACGAGACGGTGGAAGCGGGCCGGCTGTGGCGTGCCACCTCCGGCGCGCCCGACTGGGAGGTGGAGACCTGGCTCGGGTCGTATCTGGCCCAGGCGGCCGGCGAGCTCGAACCGGTGTCCGAGACGGTGACGCGGCTCACCGGCCGGGTGCCGCTCACCCTGGAGCGGCATTTCACAGAGTTTCCCGAGCAGTTGGCCCCGTTGCGCGTCGGCCCCCGCTGAGACACGGCCGCAGGCCCGGCCTCGGGTCCCTGATCCAGACCCTGGGCCGGCGGGGCATGGCATAATCCCCGGTCGTGGTGGTCCGCCCGCGTCGGCGGAGGCCGCACGGGAATCATGCTATTTGGGCCCGCGCATCGAGCGGGAAGAGGGAAGCCATGAGTTCGAGACGACACACCGGGTTCGGCATCGACCGCCGGACGTTCCTGGGCACGGGCGCCGTGGCGGCGGCCGGCCTGTTTGCCGGGGGCGCCTCGCTCGCCTTCGGTCAGGACATGCGGCTCACCAGCGTCGGCGGGACGGTGCTGACTCGTCACGGTCGCGTCCGCGGCCTGCTCAAGGACGGCGTGCACCAGTTCTGGGGCGTGCCGTACGGCGCATCCACCGCGGGTGCCAATCGCTTCATGCCGCCGCAGAAGCCGACCGCCTGGACCGGCGTGCGCGATGCATTCCAGGTGGGGCAGCGGTCGCCGCAGGCGCCGGGCGCCGGCGAGCCCTCGCCCGTGGTGCTCGCGATGAACCGGCTCGTCGAGGAGGGTGAAGACTGCCTGAACCTCGCCGTGTTCACGCCCGGTCTCGACAACCGCACGCGCCCGGTGATGGTGTGGATGCACGGCGGCGGCTTCGCGGCCGGCTCCGGCGAGTACCTGATGTACGACGGCACGAACCTCGCGAAGAAGGAGGACGTGGTCGTCGTCTCGGTGAACCACCGCCTCAACCTCTTCGGGTTCCTCCACCTGGCGGACCTGGGTGGCGACAAGTGGGCGCGCTCGACAAACGTCGGCGCACAGGATCTGGTGGCCACGCTCGAGTGGGTGCGCGACAACATCGAGCAGTTTGGCGGCGACCCCGGCAACGTCACCATCTTCGGCCAGTCCGGCGGCGGCGGAAAGACCACGACCATCATGGCCACGCCGTCGGCCGAGGGCCTGTTCCACCGCTGCGTGGCGCAGAGCGGTTCGGCGCTGCGCGGCGTGCCGGCCACCAACGCCACCGAGGCCACGGAGCGCTACCTGGCGAAGCTCGGCATCCGCGCCGACCAGCTCGATCGGCTGCAGCAGCTGTCGGTGCAGCAGATCCAGGACGCCTTCTACAGCGAGCCGCGCATCCAGCAGCTGGGTGGCGGGCCCGTCATCGACGGGACGATCATCCCGCGCCATCAGTGGGACCCGAGCGCGCCGTCCTTCTCGGCCAACGTGCCCCTCATGGCCGGATCCACCGAGACCGAGAACGGCTGGGTGGGGCCGCCGCCGTTCGACCTGTCCGACGCCGACATGGCGAGCCGCTTCGCCCGGCTGGCCGGCAACGACGCCGCGAAGGGGCAGTCGCTGCTCGAACTCTACAAGCGCCTGCACCCGACCAAGCGCAACCAGATGCTGTGGCTGACGGCGGAAGCGGACAACTCGCGGCGCTGGAACGCGCAGACGCTCAACCGGCTGAAGGCGGAGCAGGGTGGGGCACCCGCGTATCTCTACTTCTTCAACTGGCACTCGCCGGTGCACGACAACCGGATGGGCGCGTACCACACGCTCGACATCCCGTTCGTCTTCTACAACGTGGACGTGTGCGCCTCGATGACCGGCGCCAGCCAGTACCGCTACCAGCTCGCGCATGTGATGAGCGCCGCGTGGGCCTCGTTTGCCCGCACCGGCAATCCCAACCACGCCGACATGCCGAACTGGCCCGCCTTCAATGCCAGCACCTACCCGACGATGGTGTTCGGCGAGCAGGTGAAGGTGGTGAACGACCCGAACAAGGAAGAGCGGCTGGCGCTCGCCGGGTTGCGCGCGGGACAGACCGAGGCCTAGGCGGCGGTCGCCGTCCTCCTTGGGGCGGATCACGGGCAGTACTTTGGGGCGGGCCTTCGGGTCCGCCCCTTTCTCTTTTGTGCCCGCCTCAGGACGCGCTCTCCATACCGCGCTTCTTACGCGAACTCCTTGTCCGCGCCTTCTCTGTGCGCGCTGCTGATGCGCGGCCGGCGGGGAGCGGCCGCCCCGCCGGCCTCCGGCGCCGCACGCCGGAAGTCTTGCGCCGCTCGTACCCTGTCGCTGACGCGCGCGAGTAGGGGCGGATCCGCACCGCGGTCGATCACGGCATGCACCGGCGACGCTGACTCGCAGGTCACGGATCGTGCGGCCCGAACTCGCGGCGAGGCGTCGCGTCGCGGCGACTTCAGGCGATTCTGGTCGGCGTGCGGCGCAGTCGGCCCGCGGGGCGGCCGCTCCCCGCCGGCCGGTACCATCGAGGCGCGCCGACTCGAACGGCGCCGCAATATCGATCCGCAGAGCCCCCCGGTTCGGTCGCGCTGGGTGCCACACGTCCCGGCGCCTGTTCGGCACCCTGCCGCTCGAAGATGGCTGCGACATCATGCTCTATACCCACGTCCTGAACCGGGGAGGCTTAGGCGTGCGAAGCCACGCGGACCGGCCCTCTTCCGCCGAATGCCTGACCGAACTCGCAGGTGCTCACCACAGGGACACCAGCGAGCGGTATGCGCGTTGCCGCCCCCTGAGGGGAGTGCTAAACTCCGCCCAATCAAGCGCTTGCGTGGCTATGGGCGCCCGATGTGACCCCGGGAGGGGCAACGCCTGGGAGGGACGTGCCGGACGTCCAACTACCAAGTAGTCAGCCCGACTTCAAGCTCATATCGGAGGTCAGCAATGAGCAATGGTGACGTCAATCGCGCGAAAGCCTTAAAGGTCTACGAGAGGCTGTTGGAAGCGTGGAACTCTCGGAGCGCGGTCGACTTCGCCGGACTCTTCGGCGCGTCCGGGAGTACCGTCGGCTTCGACGGTTCACCGATGAACGGACGATCGGAGATCGAATCCAGCCTGCGCGCCCTCTTTGAGGAACACCCGACCGCGTCATACGTCGCAAAGGTCAGAGAAGTACGGTCGTTGGGATCGACAGTGACGTTGCTTCGCGCCGTAGCTGGAATGACGCCGCCTGGCAAGAGCGAGATCAATGCCGCGGTGAACGCAATTCAGAGTCTCGTGATCGTGCACCAAGATCATGAAGCACAGATTGCCCTGTTCCAGAACACACCAGCAGCTTTTCACGGACGATCTGAGCTGAGCGAGAACTTGACGAAAGAGCTATCTGACATCGTGCGAAAAGGGCTGGTCGTAGACGCGGGCTAACAAGGCGTTAGGTGTCGCAACGGAAGGGAGAGCACTGTCGTGAGGTCGCCAGAAGACGCCGTTCCCGAAAGCTGGCACACGCGCACGCCGGTCTCGGTGTCACGGCCTTGGCATACGCGGACGAGATCTGTTCCTACTTCGAGCCATCGTCCGCCGCTCAGCTCAAACGTTAGGCAGACCATTGGGCGCTCGTTCAGGAATGGTCACGAGAATCGTCCTTGGCGCTGATGGCGCCCGCGCGGCCACGGGCGTTGTGGTTGTGATTGATGTCATGCGCGCTTTCACGACGGCCGCGTATGCCTTTGGGGCCGGCATCGGTGAGATCGAGCTCGTCGCGACGGTCGAAGAAGCGCTGGCCGCACCGGGATTTCGGATGGGAGAGGTCGGCGGGCGGCTGATTCCTGGTTTCGATCACAACAATTCGCCGAGCGGCCTCATCGGACGACGCCTGGACGGGCGGGCGGTCATGCGCACGGGCTCAGGAACACGATGCGTGGCGGAGGCTGTGAACGCCAGTGAGCTATGGCTGGGCAGCCTCGTCGTGGCATCAGCCACGGTCCGCGCCCTGTCGGATCGGGGCGATGTGACGTTCGTAGCGTCAGGCGCGCCGCACGAAGGCGAAGAGGACGTGGCGTGCGCGGAGTGGATGGCTGCGTCTCTCCGACGAGTCGCGCACTCTCGGGACTCCGTCATCGCGGCCGTGGTTGGCAGCCGTGCCGCCGCCAGACATCAGGCTGGGGACTTGGACTTCCCAGCGGAAGACGTCGCGTGCGCTGTTGCCATCGATGCCTTCGACTTCGCCATGAAGGCCGTACGCGAGCGAGACCGCTGGATTGCCAGGCCCCACCACAGTCCATCCCCGAGGTGCGCGATCAGGACTCGGGGTCGAACATGATGTCGCGAACCTCCTGCGGGCATCGACACGCATGTGCGAGTCGGGCCGCCCAACTCAGGGCGTCCGCGCGCGAGGGCACCTCGATGATCGCAAAACCACCGACAACTGCCTTTGTCTCCGGCACGGGGCCATCGGTGACAGTCCCATCGGTTGCCACGATGCTCGAACGCTGGCGCAGGACCCCGCCGCCGAAGATCCAGACTCCAGCGGCCCTGGCCTCCCGGACCACCGCGTGCGACGCCTCGCCCACCTCCGTCCAGTCATCCTCGGGGATGTGGTCCATCGAACCGTCGTCGAAAGAGATCAGGTACCGGGGCATGGTGTCGTGTCCTCCTTTGCGTAGCCGCGAGTGGCGGTCCACAAGTCTGCCACTGGCTTCAAGTGCCTGGGACGTGAGCTGACATGACGGCGTGGTACGAGGACGACGACTTCTGGCGAGACACGTACCAGCTGATGTTCTCGGACGAGGCGTTCCGCCGGGCGGCGGAGGATGTCGACCAGATCATGTCCCTGGCCTCAGGCGACGCTCATCGCGTGCTTGACCTGTGTTGCGGCCCGGGACGCCACGCCATTCCGCTTGCGCGGAAGGGCTGTGCTCTCACGGCAGTCGACTCCTCCGCATGGTTGCTCGATCGGGCCCGAGAGAACGCCCGTGCCGCAGGCGTGAGTCCCGAGTTCGTTCACGCGGACATGCGCTCATTCGTGCGCGCGAACGAGTTCGATGTCGTGCTGAACCTGCACAACTCCTTCGGGTACTTCGACGCTCGGAGCGACGATGCGCGTGTGCTGTCGAACGTATTCGAGAGCCTGCGACCTGGTGGGACGGCCGTGATCGACGTCAACCCCAAGGAACTGCAAGGCCGGCGTGGCGACCGAGTCGTCGATCTGCCCGACGGTGCGACGTGCGTCCAGCGGGTTCAGGTCGTGGACGAGTGGAGCACGTTGGTCAGCGAGTGGCTCATGATTCGGGGGGCGTCCGTCCGCCGCTATCGCGTCACGCACCGTCTCTACTCGGCGTTCGAATTGCGCACGGCAATGGAGGCGACGGGCTTCGACGTGTCGGTGTTCGGCGACCTCTCCGGCAGCCCGTATGGGCCGCAGTCCACGCGGCTCGTGGCCGTCGGACGCAAGCCGGACACCCTGACCGCACATGCCTGTCACAGTGGTGTTGCGGATCCGGTGGTCTGAGAGCTGGCTCGCAGCGCGGTTGCGTGCTCGTCACGAAGGACGCGGGGTCGGCTTCGAGCGCCTCTGCACTACGGAACCGGAATGCCGAGATCGTGACAGATCTTGCGAGCGAGGAAGTCGTTGAGTTCTGAGTGGCGGGGGACGGCGGAACTCTTCCGAGTCGTACGATTCACGAAGACGGAATGGTTGGCGCCTTCTCGCAAGAGCACGCACCCATGTTGTTCGAGGTGCCGCACCAACTCCCGCCGCTTCACGCACTGACCTTGAGCGGTTCGCGAATCACGTCGGTGCCAGCAGTTTCAGCGGCGAGCTCCCGGTTGGCGTGCAGCACGAGTTCGACGGCTTCGTGCAGGTTCGTGCGCGCTTCGTCAAGCGTGGCGCCTTGGGTGTTGGCGCCCGGCAGTTCCTCGACAAAGCCGATGTAGCCTTCTGGCACCTTTTGAAACACGGCCGTGAATTCGAAATCCATGACGCTATGATACGCGACACAACGACGGGCACCGTGGCGGAGCTGCATCGGCTGACCGCTCCCCGCCTGCCGCGCAGATACGAAAGGCGTCGCCCGCAGCCTGGAGATCATCGGCAGGCAGCCGGCGTCTCGATGCATGCTCGCTTTCATCCAAACAGCGGTCTAGCATGTGCTGCGCCAGTTGGATACGCGGCGCATGGGAGGGTCCCGCGCCGGGTGAAGGATGGGCGGCGATTCGAATCCGAGGAGAGAACATGGACAACGTGAAGGGCCTGAAGGATCTCTACGAAGCATTTGGTCGCGGCGATGTTCCCACCGTGCTTGGGGCGATGAGTCCGGATATCCGGTGGCATGAGGCCGAGAGCAATCCTTACAGGCCCAGCGGCGAGGCCTGGGTCGGGCCAGAGGCGGTGCTCAACAATCTGTTCATGAAGCTGGGCACCGAGTGGGACGGCTTTTCCGTCCATCCGAAGTCGTTCCATGGAGCCGGCGACAGCGTCATCGTCGAGGCGCGCTACAGCGGGACGTACAAGGCGACGGGCAAGAGCCTCGACGCGCAGGTCTGCCACGTCTGGGACTTGAGAGACGGCAAGGTGACCCGGTTCCAGCAGTACGTCGACACGGCGAAGCTTCAGGAGGCCATGGGCGCAAGGTAGAGGGGCGCGGACCTGTTGATCCGGGCGGGGCGCGGCCGCCTCGCGGGCCGACTGCGCCGCGCGCCGATAGTAATCGCCTGACGTCGCCGCGACGCGACGACCCGCCGCGAGTCCGGGCCGCACGATCCGTGACGCGCGCATCAGCGTCGTCGGTGCATGCCG
>JABFRY010000500.1 GCA_013140955.1 Acidobacteriota bacterium | reverse complement strand
GCGTCCGGCAAAGCTGCCGGCCTGCGCGGCCCGGGCTTCGAGAAGGTCGGCCTCGTCGAGCAGCGCGCCCGCCTCGCCCGCCTCCACACCCGGCGTGGCGGCCTGGAGGCGCAGCGCCGTCGCGCTGTCGGGTGTGGCCACCTGGGGATAGGCGCTCAGCCACCACATGATCACGCAGATGGCGACGATGATCGTGCCCGCCGTGCGCAGGAAGGCCAGGCCCTGATCTCTCGCCGTCAGCAGCGCGTTGCGCAACGAGGGCGTCTTGTAGGACGGGAGTTCCAGCACCATCGGGCGCGCCGTGCCGCGCAGGACGGTCCGTCCGAAGAGCCTCGCGGTGAGCAGGGCCGCGGAGCCACCGAGCACATAGCACCCGGCGAAGGCCAGGCCGGCCAGTGCGGGACGGTCGGCGAAGAGCAGGCTCGTCAGCAGGACGTACACCGGCAGACGTGCCGAGCAGCTCATGAACGGTGCCACGAGGATGGTGGCCAGCCGATCGCGGCGATCCGGAATGAGGCGCGTGCTCATGATGCCGGGCAGGGCGCAGGCGTGCGACGTCAGCAGAGGGACGAACGCATGACCCGGCAGGCCGAAGCGGGCCAGCAGCCCATCCATCACGAACGCGGCCCTGGCGAGATAGCCGGTGTCTTCGAGCAGTGTGATGAGGAAGAACAGGATGCAGATCTGTGGCAGGAACACGACGGTGCCCGCGATGCCTCCCACCAGCCCGCTGGTGAGGAGGTCGCGCACCGGCCCGGCAGGGAAGCTCGCTTCGATGAACCCTCCGAGCTGGCTGAAGGTCGCCTCGATCAGGTCCATGGGGACGGTGGCCAGGGTGAAGAGTGCCCAGAACAGTCCGCACATGATGAGCCCGAAGGCCAGCAGGCCGAGGACGGGGTCGGTGAGGACCCGGTCGAGGCGTTCGGTCGCCGTGTCCACGGTCGCCGCGAGCGCCGCGCTGACGGTGGCCTCGGCAACGATGCCGTCCGCCCACTCGGTGGCGACCTCCAGTGGGGCGTCTCGACCAGGCAGGTCCAGGGGCCGGATCTGTGGCGTTCGTCTCGCCACCGCCTCGCCGATGATCGCGCGCAGCTCGGGCAGGCCCGTGCCCCGTCTCGCCACCATCGGCACGACGGGCACGCCGAGTCGGCGGGCCAGGGCGTCCGCGTCCAGCTCGAGGCCGCGCCGCCGCGCGAGATCCACCATGTTCAGCGCCACGACGACCGGAGGGCGGTGGGTGAGCAGTTCGGCGACCAGCACGAGGTTCCTCGTGAGGTTGCAGGCATCCACCACCACCACGACCGCGTCGAGGCCGTCGCCGGCCACGTCGTCGAGCACCTGGCGGGCGATGCGTGTTTCCGGCGCGTCGTGCTGGAGTTCGTAGAGTCCGGGGAGGTCGATGAACTCGGTCGGCAGGCCGGGCGTGAGCTCGGCCCGTCCTCTCCGGATGCTCGTGGTCGTGCCCGGGAAATTGGAGGTCTTGGCCCTGGCGCCGCAGAGGGCATTGAAGAGCGTGGTCTTGCCCGTGTTGGGGTTGCCGATCAGGGCGACCCGCGCCGCCGCTGTCGTCGTCGCCACGACTGCGGATGCCGGGCGGGTGACCGCTGCCATGACGTCAGGACACCGGGTCGGGGTCCGGGTCCGGGATCACGAACACCCCGCTCGCGACCGCCTTGGACAACCCAATCCGCGTGGTGCGCACCTGGATGATGCACGGTTCGCCATGCTTGCAGAGGCGGACCGTGCACGCGTCGGTCAGGCCCAGGGCACGCAGTTGGGCCCGGCATTCCGCATCGACCCGGGTCTCGAGCAGCCGTGCCACGGCGCCGGGACGGAGTTCGGTCAGCGGGATGGCCGCGGAGGCTGCTAGCGCGAGCGCCGGGGTGGTGGCCGTAGCGATGGGTGCCATGGGGATGCTCTCGTCGTCGGGACGGCGTCAGCTTATCACGAAGTGAGACAGAGTCTCATTCTTCTCTTCGTGGCGCCAGACGTTCCAGTCGCGCGTGCGGACGCCGATTAGGTGGGGTGACCGGGGCCATGAAGCCTCCGCCCATATCCTGTGCCTACGACAGCCCTCGTCACGCCCTCGAATCCACCGTCGCCCGCTGGCCTGTCGGTCCAGTCAGAACGCCGGGCCACACTGCTCGTGACCCGGCTCAACCGGGCTGTGCAGCGGGCCTCCATCTACCCGGTGGGACACCCGGCCGTGACGGTCGGCATCGGTCCCTTCTTCGAGGCCCTGCACCCGCTGCTCGTGGACGGGCCGGTCACCATGGCGCTCGGGCGGACCAAGGTGCTCGTGGCCACCGCCACCGCGCCGCCCGCCGAACTCGAGCCGATGTGGTTCACCGCCCGGCTCTTCGACCGTGGCGTCTCCACCCTGACCTTCGATCGGGACTTCGATCCCGAAGAGGCCTCACGCCTGGTGGCCTGGCTCGCGGCGCCGGCAGAGGCTCGCGAGGGCAACGGGGGGGCCGGCGACGAGGACGGCCCAGGCATCGCCGGTGTGCGCATCGGACGCTTCGACTCGAGCCGCCTGTCGTTCACGGATGCACCGGTCGAGGCACAGGCCTCCTCCGCGCCTGCCGCCTGGTGGCTGCTCGCGGGCGACCTGGCACGTCAGCAGGGCATTCCGGCGGGCGAAGAGCGTCTGGACGAGCCGGGCGTGCTCGCCGCGCGCATTCGCGACGCGCTGCACGCACGCGAGGGCGTCGGCATCGCGGCACTCGCCGAGAGCATCGTGGCGATGCACGACACGCTGGCGAGCCTGCCTGGTGATGCCCGCGCCGGCGTGACGGCACAGCTGGCCTCGCTCATCGGACACCTCGTTCCCGAGCTTCGCGGCTCGCTCCTTTCGGTGGGGCCCTCGGACGACGCCGGCAAGATCGCGCTGATCGAGCAGGTGCTCGAGCAGCTGCCCCCCGACGCCCTGCGCCAGCTGGTGGAGAATCTCAAACTCGGGCACGCCTCCGACACGGGCCCGTTCGCGCTCTTCGTGCGGAAGCTGGTACGGATCTCGATGGCCGATCCCTACCTGCATGCCGCGCTCGAGACCACCTTCCAGCAGGCCGGCCTGCCCGCGGTCCTGCTCGGCGAGAGCACGGTCGAGCCCTCGACCACTGGGCGGAGCGAGGCGGGGACCGAGCAGTTCGTGCCCGGCACCTACCAGGAGCGCCTGACCACGCTGGCCCAGGTGACGCCAGGGGACACCGGCTACGATCTGGGCGGCCTGGTGGGCTGCGTTCATGACGACGACGTGGCGCGCGGCGTCGAGTCCATCGCGCTGCTCCAGCTGACGCGCGACCCCGTGGGGGCGGATGCCGCCGTGTACCTGCGCGTCCTGCTGGAGGCGCTCTCGCCGGTAATGGAGAGCCGTCTCCCGTTGCTGGCGAGCCTCGCGGACGTGGTGCCGCAAATCGTCGCCGGTCAGGTCGTCCCGACGACACCGGCGTGTGCCACGGACGCTGCGCGGCTGCAGGCCCTGTACGCGGCGGAGTCGACGGTCGACGTCGTCATCGAGGCGGTCGCGGCTCGTCCTATCGGGGAGATGGCCACGGGCGCCCGGGTGCTGGCCGCAGGCGGCGCGGCCGCCGTCTCACGGGCCGCCCTGTGGTGTGACGCCGCTCCCGACGAGGAGCCGCGCCTGCGGGTCGCCGCGATGCTCGCGGACATGGCGCCAGAGATCTTCCGTACGGCCGTGCAGCCCTGTCTGGCGACCGGCCCGCACCTGGCCGAGGCGATGGCCCGCGTGCTCGACCGTACCGACCCGGCGCGCGCCATCGACATCGCCCTGCACCTGATCTCGCACGCGAGTCCCGACGTGCGGGTGCGTACGGTCGGCTGGCTCCTGGCCACCCCACTGACCAGCGGCAAGATGCAGCGTGTGTTCCAGCGCGCGCTCGAGGACGACGATCCGCGTGTCGTGGGTGCGGCGGTGGAGGCGATCTGCCGCCGCGGGGCCCCGCACCCGGTGGAGGCGCTGCGCGCGTTCATCCTCAGACACGTCCCCGACGGGATGGCTGCTCTCCAGCTGCGTGCGATTCGGGCGCTCGGGGCAGACGGGGACGAGGCCGGTCGGCAGGCGCTTGCCGCGCTGCTCGCCCAGCGCGGCACGGCGTGGTCGAGGTCCGCGCGCCGGCTGTCGGTGGAGATCGTCGCCACCCTCCGGCACACGCCGGACGGAGCGGGCCTTGCGGCCATCGGTGCGTGGAGGCGCTCGCCGGCGGGGCTGATGAGCCTGCTGTTCGGGCCGCGGGAGACCGCGTGATCGTCGCCGAGGCGCTCGACTGGCTCAAGGAGTTGGGCGGCGCCGTTGCGGCGCGACAGCTCTATCCCTCGGACCATCCGCGCGTGGCCGACGCCCTCGGTCGCCTGGAGTCACTCTCCGAGCGCCTGACGCGCCATCGACTGCAGGTGTCGCTCTTCTGCGTGGATGGGCGTGTCGGGTGCGACGGCGACCTGATCCAGGCAGCACCCGCCGGGGCGAGCCGGGTCTTCACGCTGCTGGCCGAGCACGGCTATCAGCGGATCAGCCTGGCGCGAGGCGTCTCGAAGTCCGAACTGGAGCAGGTGGTGAGCGGGCTGGTCGGACGGCACGTGCCCGGTGCTGCGCATCCGCGGCTCGGGGCGACGCATCATGTGTCCTTCTCGGCGCTAGGGGCCCACGAGACGCCCCCGGACGCGGCCGGCGCCGTCGTCGGGTCGGCGTCGTTCGCGCTGGCCGGCGGCACGCAGGGGCTGCCGGCGATCTGGAATCGGATTGGCGAGGAGCGGGTGCTCGACGCGGACTCCCTGGAGCAGGTGCTCGAGCCCCTGGCCGGCCTGACCGAGGCGCGCGAGCAGGCGATGATTCCGCTGGCATCCTTGCGCACGCATGACGAGTACACGGCCACCCACATCACCAATGTGGCGGTGTTGTCGATGGCGCTGGCCGAAGCGGTGGGGCTGCCGGCCTCCACGGTGCGGGACGTCGGCGTGGCTGCCCTCCTACACGACATCGGCAAGCTGCGCGTGGCCCCGTCCATCCTGAACAATCCGGGACGTCTCGACGCCACGGAGCTTGCGATCATCCGGCGCCATCCGGAGGACGGCGCCCGCATGCTGATGGAAACGCCAGGCGTTCCCCGCCTCGCCATCATCGTGGCCTTCGAGCATCACATCCACGTGAGCGGTGGCGGATATCCCACCGTGCCCGCCGGGTGGCGCGTCAACCTGGCCAGCAGCATCACCCACGTGTGCGACGTGTACGACGCCCTGCGGACCAACCGGCCGTACCGCGCCGGGCTCGAGCACTCGGCCATCCTCGACACGATGCAGAAGGACCGGGGCACCGTCTTCGCCTCCGGCCTGCTCGACGCGTTCTTCGAGCGCGTGGTCCCGCGCACCCACGTCATGCCGCCCGCCGACGAGCCGGCCGCGACCGCGTCCTCGTAACAACGCCGGGTCCTGGCCACCACCGCCGTCTCACCACGACACGCTGTCGGCCCCCGACACGCTGTCACTCCACGGCGCGCTGTCTCATAGCTACGCGTCTCGTAACGACACCGCGTCCCTCGTGTGACGACACCGTGGCGCGCGTTGCGTCGCGGCGTCATCGTGTTTACGAGTCGGCCATGCTGCCGTGACACCCCCCTGCGAGACTCGTGGGCGACGACATGCGCACACCAGTGGAGCAGGCACCCATGGGCGATACGCTTCCCGATCTGCACGTCACGCACACGCGCGTGGCACCGGTCTTCGTACTCGCGCCGGCGCGCTCCGGCACGAGCCTGCTCGGGGCGCTGCTTCGGAAGTACCTGCAGATCAGCTTCGGGACCGAGAGCCAGTTCATCGTGCGGGTGGCCCGCCGTGTCGGTCGTTACGGCGACCTCCGTCACGACGCCCACCTCGCCCGCCTGGTCGCGGATGTCGGCCGGGAGCGCTGCTTCACGCGGTGGGAAAAGCGCTTCGGCTTCCGCGTGGATCGCGAGGCGGTCATGCAATCGCTCGGCACGCGGACCCTGGCCGGTGTCATCGACGCGTACTTCCAGCAGCTCGCGCGGCACCAGGGCATGGTGCGGTGGGGTGACAAGACTCCTGAGTACGTGTGGAACCTCGGTGTGCTGGAGCGCCTGTTTCCCGACGCGCAGTACGTGCACATCATCAGGGACGGGCGAGACGTGGCCCTCTCCGGATTCGAGCAGCACTTCGGCGCGGGCAACGCGTATACGGCTGCCCGTCGGTGGCGCGCGGCGGTGTCACGCATCCGCGAGTTCGGCGCCGCGTGTCCGGCTGATCGCTACACCGAACTCCGGTACGAGGATCTGCTCGCGGATCCCGCGCGCGAACTGCTGCAGCTGGCCAGCTTCGTCGGCGTGACCGATGGCGATGGCGTCCTGGCGCGGCGCATTCGCGACGCGGTCCGCGACGATGTGCGGGCCGCCAACAGCGGGAAGTGGAAGCATGGGATGGCAGCTCGCGACCAGCGCGTCTTCGCGGGCGAGGCCGGGGAGTGGCTGGAGCGCTGTGGATACGACGTGCCGGCGCGACGCGTCGTCATTGGCCCGGCGGAGCGCGCCTACTACGAAGTGGACGCCCTGGCCAGGCGCGTGGCCCGCCCGTCCTATTGGCGCGACACGGCCTATCGCGCGTCCCTGCGTGCCGCGCCTGCCGTGCGCTGGCTGCGCCGGGGGCTGGTCGGTTCCCGGAGCCAGGCGTCGGGCCCTGTGTCGGGCCGCGGCGCACCCGTCACGCGCTGAGACCGCGAGCTCTCGAGACGCACACCGCACGCGTCTCGCGGCTCAGTCGTGCGACCGGTGCGAGGCGGTCCCACCCGCCGCGCCGTCGCCGTCAGGCGCCCCGGTCTCGGGTGCCAGGTCGTGCCGCCGCTTTTGCCGCCACAGCCATCCGGCCACGCTGAGTACCGTGAGCCCCACCGCGCCGCGCGTGAGGAGCCGTCCACCGCCGGATGCCGCCCGGGCTTCGCTGGCCGTCAACTGACGGTACACGTCCGCGTCCGGTGCCGGCGTACGGGGCCGGGGGGTGGCTCGCCGTTCGCCGGCAGGAATCCAGCGCGTGATGTAGGCAAACGACTCGGAGGCGCACATGGGGCACTCCTGTCCCTCATGCACCTCATCGCAGTCCAGGCACACACGGGCATCTCGCAGCTGCATGCCCCAGTGTACGACGAGCGCTCGAGGACGTGCCTCGTGGCACGTGCCGCCCGGTCGGCGGGCTGAGCCTGGCCTAGTGGCCCGGGTCACTGCGGCGCTGGCCTGTGCGCATTTCGGCCACCAGGTCCGGCGGGATATGCGAAAGTAGGGGACGGCGCCCCCCCGAACCGGCGGGGACCACCCGATTCGCGATGTCTTTCGATCTCGTCATGCTCGGCCCACCGGGCGCCGGCAAGGGTACCCAGGCGAGCCGCCTCGCGAAACGGTGGGGCATTCCCCACGTGTCCACGGGCGCGATCCTGCGGGACGCCGTCAAGGCTGCCACGCCGCTCGGCCGCCAGGTGCAGTCCATTCTCGAAGCCGGCGGCCTTATCGACGACGAGACCATCACCCGTATCGTGGCGGAGCGCCTCGAGCGCCCCGATACCGCCCCGGGCGTCCTGCTGGACGGCTTTCCCCGCACCGTGCCCCAGGCGCGGACGCTGGACGGGCTGGCCGCCCGACGGGGCCCCCTGCTGGTCGTGGACATCGTCCTCACCGAAGCGGAGGTCCTGCGCCGCTTGGCCTCCCGCATGGTCTGCGCCGAGTGCGGGACCAACGCCCAGGACGACGAGGACTACGCCACCTGCCACGATTGCGGCGGACCGCTGGTGCCTCGTGCCGACGACCGCGAGGCGGTCGTGCGCAAGCGCCTGCAGGTGTATCACGAGCAGACGGCGCCGCTCGTGGCCTACTACGCCCCGCGGCCGAGCTATTGCCGGGTGGATGGGGCTCAGCTCGTGGACGACGTCACGCGGAGCATCATGGATGCGGTGACCGCTGCCCGAAGCGAGCACGCCCGCCTGTCGCCCACCTGACGCACCGCACCCGTGCCGGGTCGAGGCGCGCCCGGTCATGCCTGTCTGTCCTCCTTGACAGGCCGTCGGACCTGCCCCATACTCCCGCCGGGTCTTCGGACCTCATCGAAGGGAGTGCGTCATGAGTGCGTCCGATCGACGATCAGAGGACAGGAC
>JABFRY010000038.1 GCA_013140955.1 Acidobacteriota bacterium | reverse complement strand
CGTGTCAGCCCGGCGCGGGTGCCCGTCACCCCATGTCGAGCCCGGCCGGGAGGGGGGAGGCCCACGCCGGGCTGACACGAGGCCGCCCGGCAGGCTAGACTCCGCCCCAGTGGGCTCCATCGTGTCGTTCGCTGAACCCGTGAAGGCCCGGACCGTCAGGGCCGAGGCACCGCCGCGGGCACTCACCACGCGCTTCCTCGACTTCTGGCTGCTAGGCGGCGCCAGCGTGGTCGTGTGGGCGGCGATGTGGTCGATGGAAGGTCTGCGCTCCGCGTGGGCGGTGGACCAGCACTTCCGGAACCTGGCCGTCACCAGCCTCTCGCTCGCCCTGCTGGTGAACTATCCGCACTTCCTCATGTCGTACAAGCTGGCCTACGGGCGCGGGTCGGCGTTCGTGCGGGTCCACTGGTGGCAGCTGCTGGCGGTGCCGGTCGCGCTCGTCGGCCTGTTCGTCGCGGTCTACGCCTACTACGACGTGCCGGCGGAGTCGATCGGCCCGCTGGCCGCCACCGCCGAGTTCCTGCGCGGCTACGGCGTGAACGCACAGGTCGTCGTGCGGCCGCGTCTGGGTGAGGTGCTGCTCACCGGGGCCTTCCACCTGATGGTGTTCACCATCGGCTGGCACTACACCAAGCAGGTGTTCGGCTGCATGATGGTGTACGCGCACTTCGACGGCTATCCGTTCAGCGCGTCGCAGCGCCGGCTGCTGCGGGGGGCCCTGTTCAGCATCTGGGGCATGAGCCTCGTAGACTTCAATCTCGACGGCACCTGGCGCGCGTTCGGCGCCTTCAGCTACTCGTCGTTCGACCTGCCGAACGTGCTCGGTCCGCTGGCGCAGGTGGCGGTGGTGGCCGGTTTCCTGCTCGTGTGCTACCGGGTCTTCTACGTGAACCACCGGGCGACGGGGCAGTGGCCGAGCCTCAACCTGCTGGTGCCCTTCGTCGCGATCTACCTCTGGTGGATGCCGTTGATGCGACAGGAGGAGTTCTACTTCCTGCTGGCCCCCTTCTTCCACTCGCTGCAGTACCTCGCGTTCGTCTTCCGCATGGAGGACTCGCGGCTGCGCGGTGGCCGACGGCGGGAGGCCCGGGCCACGGCCACCATCGTCTTCGTGCTGCTGGCGGGATGGCTCGCCTTCGAGTTCGTCCCGACGGCGGTTGACGACCGGCTGGGCACCTTCGACGCCTGGGGGCTCTACTTCTGCTTCACCGCCGCGATGCTGTTCATCAACATCCACCATTACTTCATCGACAACGCCCTCTGGCGCTTCCGCGACCCGGAAGTCCGCCGGCTCCTCCTGGACTGACGCATGACCCATCGGATTCTGTGGTGCCTCGCGGCCCTGTCGTTCCCCCTGGCAGCATCCGCGCAGGTGGCGGTGTCGTCCAACGACGGCAAGACGACGATCGTGGACGGCGTGAACACGGTGCCGCCGATGCCGCAGCCCGACATGGTGTCGGTGCTCGACCTCTCGGTGCTGCCCCCGCGCGTCATCGGGGAAGTGGCGGTGCCCGGCGGCTGGTCGGCGCCCCCGCAGAGCGTGGCGGTCACCCCCGATGGGTCCCTCGCGCTCGTCACGTCGGGTGCGCGGCTCGACCCGGCCAACCCGTCGCGCACGGTCTTCAACGACACGCTCACCGTGATCGATCTCACGGCGACCCCGCCGGCGGCGATCGCCACGCTGAAGACGGGCGCGCGGGCCGCGGGTGTCTCGATCAACGCCGCCGGTACGCTGGCGCTGGTGGCGAACCGGGCCGCGGGCACGCTCTCCGTCTTCACGATCGCAGGGCGCAGCGTGACGCCGGCGGGCATGGTGGACCTCGGCGCCCCCGGCAGCGACCCCTCACTGCCGGTGTTCGCGCCCGATGGCCGGTCGGCCTACGTCACCCGCAACGGCGACCACCGCGTGTCGATCCTGGCCGTGGAGGGCTCCACGGTGACCTACACGGGGCGGGACATCTCGTCCAACCTGCGGCCGTACAGCATCGACCTGACGCCGGACGGCGCGTTCGCGGTGGTGGGCAACATCGGCAACGGTCCCACGGGTGGCGTGGACACGGTCAGCCTCATCGACCTGCGGCCGCCGCTGCCCCGCGTGGTGGACGCCGTCGTCGTCGGGCTGATTCCCGAGGGGCTCGCCGTGTCGCCCGACGGGCAGCACGTGGCCGTCTGCATCCAGAACGGGTCGAATCTCTCGCCGCGGTCGCCGCTCTTCTCGACCTACGGCTTCCTGCGCATCTACCGCATCGACGCGGCACGGCTCGCCCAGGTGGCCGAGGCCCGCATCGGGCGCTGGTGTCAGGGCGTCGCGTGGTCGGGCGACGGGCAGGGGGTGATCGTGCAGGCGGCCCTCGACCACGAGATCCAGGCCTTCGCCTTCGACGGCGCCCGTCTCGACTCGCGCGGCGCGGTGCGAGTCACCGGGGCGCCCACCGGCCTGCGCACGCCGCCGGCCCGCCCCCGCTAACGCGATTTTCGCGTCGGTGTCGCACGCCGTCCCGGTCCGACTTGCGCACGGCGTGACAGCGGCAGTCTGGAAAACGATGCGCCAGGGGAGTACCG
>JABFRY010000044.1 GCA_013140955.1 Acidobacteriota bacterium | reverse complement strand
GGCCGGCGAGGTCGAGCGCCGTGCCCACCCGGATGGACGGGTTGAGCGCGGTGACGCCCCGCAGCACGACGAACCGCACCGCCAGCGCCCGCATCGATGCGTCCGCGCGTGCGCGCGCCTAGGCGACCGACAGTGGCACCGTGTGGACCAGGATCTCCGGACGTGCGCCGAAGGTGGCCGCGAGCACCGACGGGCCCGTACGCCCGCCCGTCGTCTCCGCGGCCACGGCCGCGGCATCGGCCACCTCGCGGATGGCGGTCTTCGACGCCGGATCCCACCCGCTCACCACCACCGCGGTACGCTGCCGGGCCAGGTCCACGATCGCCGAGCACTCGAGCAGGGTCTTCGGGTAGGCGAGCGCCACGGTCCCGGCCTTGCGCCGCCGGCGGCTCTCGACGTGCAGCACCTTGCCCGCCACCCACACCTCGGCGTCGATGGCACGGGCCCGATCGCGGAGGAATGCGAGATCGCTCTGGTTGGTCTGCGCCAGGACGGCGTGGGTCGGGCCCTCCGCATCGACGACCGCCGCCAGACCGTGCTCGGCGGCGATCCGGCGTGCCGCATCGGCGTCGGTCGTGTCGGTGAAGGTGCGCGTGCGACGCGTCATGCGCAGGTCCTGCAGGCGGTCCTCGGCCAGCAGGGTGATCGTGGGCGGCGCCCCTTCGGGAAACGCGGCGTCCAGCGCCGTGACGAGGCCGTCGAAGACCGGGTCGCTGGCAGACGCGCCTCGCGTGAGCGTGGCCGTGAAGGCGTCGCCCAGGGCCAGATGTGCCCAGTCGAAGAACAGGTATCCCGTGCCCCCTCGCGTGGGTCCCCAGTTGGCGAACTGGGCCTCGCACCGTGAGAGCCCGTCGGCGGTATCGATGACGGTGAGGGCGAGCAGCGCCTGGCCGAGCGCGTCGGCCGGCTGGCCGCGCAGGCGCAGCACCGGAGGTCCGTAGGTCAGGGCGTCGGGCGTGGGCACGGCAGATGGTCTCCGTTCAGGTCGCGCGCAGGCGGTCGCGACGATCCCGCAGCCGGTCGAGCACACGCTCCACGCCTCGCGTCGTCAGCGCGACAGGCGTGGCAGAGGCGGGCGCCGGAGAGACGTGCGGCGGCGCGGTGGCATCGCCACCGGTGGACGGCACGACGGGCAGCACCTCGAGATCCGTGATGATGACGGGCACGCAACCCTCCTGGCGCTCCTGCCTCGCGGGTGCGCCGCTGCGACGCGGCACCCGGCCTGTTCGTGGCGCCCGTTCCCCCCACGCGTGGCGCGGTCGGGGCAGCCGGACGCGCCCGAGCCTACCCAATGCGCACGAGGCGCGCAAGGCAACCCTGCAGCCGGGCGCGTCCCGAGCCGATGTGCTCGTTGAGGGGCGACACGTGTCGGCCCGGTCGAACTCCATCGCGTCAGACCATGTTCCGCCACTGCCAGCCTGCCGTCGCCGCGCTCCGGCCGTCCGGGGTGGTCATGCCGACTCCGGGATCGGCGCGGCTCCACGCGCGGGACGCCGTGCGGCGCTCCGCCCTGGCCGTTCGGCACGGGAGGCCCCGGTGACGCGCTCGGTCGTCGTGTCCGCCATCGGCGGAGTGCTCGTCACGGCCTGGCTGGTCTGGCCTACCGAGGCCGACCGCGTGCGCCAACGCGTCGAGGACCTGGCCGTGGCGGCGAGCGTGCCGGCACACGAGTCCGAGGTGGGCCGCATCGCGCGGCTCGCGCAGCTCACGGCCGGCCTGACGCCCGATGTCCACGTGGACCTTGGCGATGGCGGCCGCGTGCAGCGACGGGAAGTGGTGGTCGGTCTGGCCGGGCGGGCCCTGGCCGAACTGGCGCCCCTCGATGTCGAACTCGGACGCCTGGACGTGACGGTGGACCCGGATCGGACCCATGCGACGGTCCTGGGCGTGGTTGGCCTGCGTTCGGCCCGACGTGCGGAGCAGGGCCTCGAGCCGGCGGTGGAAGACGTGGTCCTCTCCCTCGTGCGCCAGGACGGCGCGTGGCGGCTGGAGGGCATCGCCCGCCGCACGGACGCCCCATCGGGCGTCGAGTAAGATGACCGCTCAAGCGCCCGGCCGACGGGCCGATTGGGATACTGATGCCTGACGCGCGCAAGCCACCGACCGCCGAGCCGCGCCGTTCCGCGGCCGATCACGCCGTCGCGGACCCCGGCAAGGCCGTCGCAGACCCCGGCAAGAAGGGGCCCGCGGAGGTCGTCGAGATCCGGGTGCGTCGCGGCGCCTCGCGCCGCTACGCGCTGCTCAAGGAGAAGTCCGAGGGATTGCCGGTGGTGGTCGCCTGGGACCGCCGGGAGACCGACCGCCGCGCCTCCGACACCACCTTTCGCGGCGACCGCCGGAACACCGACCGCCGCGGCGAACCTGCCTTCACCTGGGAGATGGCCGACTTCGTGGTCGTCGGCAAGGCGCCGGACGGCGACGACGCCGCCTGAGACCGCCCGTCCGCGCCTCCTCACGGCGCGCCGGCCCCGACGAACATGTCCGGTGTCCGCGGACGGGGTCTGATCTGCGACAATCGGCACATGCGCGAGCCCTCTGCCGGAGGTGAGTCCTCCGACGGGCA
>JABFRY010000028.1 GCA_013140955.1 Acidobacteriota bacterium | reverse complement strand
CCCGACATGGCGTGCCGCATCACCCCGGCGGCCTCGTCCGCGGAGAGGTCTTCGCGGCGCACGAGCTTCTCGATGAGCGGCCCGAACATCACAGCTCCAGGAAGTTGCGCAGGAGCCGCCGGCCCTCCTCCGTGAGGACGGACTCGGGATGGAACTGCACGCCGTGTACCGGGTACTTACGGTGCCGCACGGCCATGATCGTGCCGTCGTCGGTCGTGCGGGCCGCGACCTCGAGCTGTTCGGGCACGTCGTCGGGCGACACGACGAGCGAGTGATAGCGGCCGGCCACGAGCGGATGCCCCAGGCCGGCGAAGACCCCGCGCCCGTCGTGCTCCACCACCGACGTCTTGCCGTGCATGGGCACGCGCGCCCGGCACACCGTGCCGCCGTAGACCAGGCCGATGGCCTGATGCCCCAGGCACACCCCGAGAACGGGCGTGGTCGGCCCGAACCGTCGGATGACGTCGGTCGAGATCCCGGCGTCCTCGGGCCGGCCCGGTCCCGGCGAGATCACGATCTGCTCGGGCCCCAGTTCCGCCACCTGGTCGAGCGACAGTTCGTCGTTCCGGTGCACGCGGATCTCGGCGCCCAGCTCGCCGAAGTACTGCACGAGGTTGTAGGTGAACGAGTCGTAGTTGTCGATGACGAGGACCATGTCTGCTTCCTGCGCGGGCTGTGCTACCGGACGCGCGGTCAGAGACCGCGTTGCGCCATCTCCAGGGCCTGGATCACCGCGCGGGCCTTGTCGCGGGTCTCCTGGTACTCGGCCGCGGGATCGGAATCGGCCACGATGCCGGCACCGGCCTGCACCGCGGCCCGCCGTCCCTCGATGAGCACGGTCCGGATCGTGATACAGAAGTCGAGGTTCCCGGCGAAGTCGAGGTAGCCGACCGCGCCCGCGTACACGCCCCGGCGGTCGCGTTCGAGCTCGGCGATGATCTCCATGGCCCGGACCTTGGGCGCCCCCGACACGGTGCCGGCCGGGAAGCAGGCGACCAGGGCATCGAGCCGGTCGCGCCCTTCGGCCAGACGGCCCTCCACGATCGACACCAGGTGCATCACGTGCGAGTAGCGCTCGATGGCCATGTAGGTGGGGACGTGGACGGTGCCGTAGTCGGACACGCGTCCGACGTCGTTGCGCCCGAGGTCCACGAGCATGACGTGCTCCGACCGCTCCTTCTCGCTGGCATTGAGCTCGTCGGCGAGCCGCGCATCCTCGGTCGGCCCCTTGCCGCGCGGGCGGGTGCCGGCGATCGGGTGGGTCTCGACACGCCGGCCTTCCACGCGCACGAGCATCTCGGGGGACGAGCCGACGATCGACCGGTCGCCGATGCGCAGGAAGTACATGTACGGCGAGGGATTCACGTGCCGGAGCGCGCGGTAGACCGTGAACGGGTCCGCATCGATCTCGGCATCGAACCGCTGCGAGAGCACCACCTGGTAGATGTCGCCTGCCGCGATGTACTCCTTCGCCGTGCGGACGATGCCCTCGAACGCCTCCTGCGACATGTTCGCGGTGACCTCGAGTGGCGGTGCGGGCGGCCTCGACGGGGCCGACAGCGCCCGTTCCAGCTCCCGCTCGAGGAACTCGACCTTCGCGCAGGCGAACTGGTAGAGCGACTCGAGATCGTCCTCTCCGGTCACCCGCGCGTTGGCGATCACCAGGATCCGGTGCCGCACGTGGTCGAAGGCCAGGATGGTGTCGAACAGCATGAACCCGGCTTCATCCTGCTCGTCGGTCGTCGGCTGCAGGACCACCGGCTCGAACCAGGCGGCGGCATCGTAGCCGAGATAGCCGACCGCGCCTCCGGTGAAGCGTGGAAGCCCGGGCACGAACGGCGAATGGTAGGCTGCCATGAGCGTCCGCAGGGTATCGACCAGCGGCGTGTCGTGCTCGATCACCTGTCCGGCCCGTTCCTCGAGTGTGCGCCCGCCGCGGGCACGCAGGATGAGGAACGGATCCTTGCCGAGGAACGAGTAGCGCGCGATCTGCTCGCCGCCCTCCACCGACTCGAGCAGGAACGCGTAGTCGGAGTGCTCGGCGATCTTGAGGAAGGCCGACACCGGCGTCAGCAGGTCCGCCACGATCTCCTTGCACACCGGCACGAAGGTGCCCCGCTGGGCCAGATCCTTGAATTCGTCGAACGTCGTGGTACGCATCGTCAACTCGGCCTCACGGGTGATACGGTCCGCGCCGCGTCGAGGCGTGCGCGGGCGGCGGCGGCCATGACCCCGGCTGGTGCCGGGCGCCCGGTCCACCAGGCGAACTGCTGCTCGGCCTGTGCGACCAGCATGGGCAGGCCATCGAGGGTCCGGCACCCGGCCGCTCGCGCCTCGCGCAGCAGCCGCGGTTCTTCCGGTCCATACGTCAGGTCGTACACGAGCTGCCCGCCGAAGGGGCCTCCGGGCAGCGGCGAGTCGTTTCGCGCCGTGGCCCCACCGGCCGGCGTGGTGTTCACCAGCACGTCCCAGCTCCGGTCGGGCACCGGCCACGCGCCGACCAGGGCCCCGAGCGAGGCGGCCACGTCGCGGGCCTGGGCCTCCCGCCGGGCATGGACCGTCAC
>JABFRY010000203.1 GCA_013140955.1 Acidobacteriota bacterium | reverse complement strand
AAGGGGAGCGGCCGATCCCTGGAGCATCGTTTTCCCGCGTCGTCGCGCCGGAGGACCGGGGCGGAGTGCTGCGCCGAACCGGCAATCGCCCTAGGCGTCGGCGTCGGCGACGGCGTCGGCCAGGCGCGCCACGTCGGAGAGGTCGCAGTAGACCTGGGCCGACACGCGCGTCCAGACCGCGCCCGCGGCGGCGTGCACCTGCACCTCGATGCCGTGCTCCACGAGGAGCCGGTCGCGCAGGCGCGCGGCGTCGGCGGGCGTCGTCCCGAGCCGTGCCGGCACCGGGACGGTGACCATCGTGCCGATGACCGACTCGGGCACCGGCACCGCGGTGCCCCACCGGTCCGCGAGCAGCTGCCCGGCACGCCAGGCGAGGTCGTGATTCCAGGCCCGCACCTGCGCAAACCCCAGCTCCTCGAGGAACTCCAGGCCCGCCGGTGCGGCCAGCCAGGGGGAGGGGTCCCTGGTGCCGACCCAGTCGAACTCCTCGGTGAAGCCCTGGTCGAGGCCCCAGCTGATGACCGGGGGGTGGAGATCGGCCTGCCGGTCCGGTGCGGCCCACAGCACGCCCGCGCTCCGCGGCGAGAACGCCCACTTGTGCAGGTTGGCCGCATACCAGTCCACGCCCAGTGACGGAATGTCGAGCGCGAGCGCCCCGGGGACGTGCGCGCCGTCCACCAGCACGGGCACGCCCGCGTCACGGCAGCGCCGCGCGATCTCGGCCACCGGCAGCACGAGGGCGCTCTCGGCGGTGACGTGATCGACGACGACCAGGCGCGTGCGCGGTCCGAGCTGGGCCGTCAGGGCCTCGACCAGGCGCCCAGCATCGAACGCGGGATACGGGACCTCCACGAGGCGCACCACGGCGCCCGCGCGGCGCGCCACGAATCGCGCAGCCTGCAGGATGGCGCCGTACCCGTGACTCGTCAGGACGATCTCGTCGCCGGGCGCGAACGTCAGGGACCGCAGCACGGCATTCGCGCCGGCGGACGCGTTGTCCACGAACACGAGATCGTCGCCCCGCGCCCCGAGAAACGCCGCGACGGCGGCCGCGGCGGCCCGCATGCGGGGCACGGCGGGGCGGCTGCCACCCACGAACGACGCATTCGACAGGCCACGCAGCAGGAAGGCCGCCGGCTGCCGCTCGATCTCGTCACGGATGGCCTGCTGATGGGTCAGCACGCGTCGAGGTGGCGCACCCACGGTGCCGTGATTCAGGTAGGTGATCCGCGGATCGAGGCACCACTCGTGCTTCAGCGCTGGACCGAAGGCTCGCACCGCCATGCGTGAGCCCCCGCCTACCCGCGAAGGATGCGGGCGTAACACCAGATGGCGAGCGTCCAGACGCTGACGACCGACACGAGCATGAAGATCCAGCCTGCCGTGGTCATTCCGCCTCCTCAGTCTCCGAGCGGCTGCCGGCCGTCGAGGTCCAGTCCCGCCGCGCGCCACCGGCGCTCTCCCATCCGCGTGACGACCAGCAGCAGGCACGTCACCAGCACGATGACGATCATCGCCGTGCGCGCGCCGGTCGTGGCCATCGACGCCTGCAGCGAGTCGCCCAGGTTCTGGATGCAGAAGGCCACGAACACCACCCCGAGGTAAACCGGGGCCACGTACTTGATGATGATGCGGAAGACGGCCGGGATGCGGATGGACGAGCCGCGATGCGCCTCGGCCAGGCCGCGGTCCACCCCGAAGACCCAGCCGAACACCACCACCTCCACGGCCGCGATCACGAAGATGAGGAAGGTGCCCACCCAGAAGTCGAGCGTGGACCAGAAGGCGCCGCCCTCCGTGAAGTAGAGCGTCAGCCCGCCGCCCAGCAGGCCGAGCGCCAGCGTGAAGGCGACGGCGCGCGGCCGGTTCACGCCCAGCGCTTCCATGAAGAAGGCAATGGCCGGCTGCACCATCGACACCGAGCTGGTGAGCGCCGCCAGGAACAGCATGAAGAACCACACCACGCCCACCAGGTTGCCCAGGGCGCCCATGTGGGCGAACACCACCGGCAGCGTGTTGAACCCGAGCCCGAAGGTGCCCGTCTGGACCGCCGCGGTCGTGCCGGCGAGGCCCAGGAACACGAACGAGGCGGTGAGCGTAATCATCCCGCCGAAGCCCACCTCGAACAGCTCGTTGGTCGCCGACGCGGCCAGCCCCGACAGCACCACGTCGTCGTCTTTCTTGAGGTACGACGCGTAGTTGATGATGATGCCGAAGCCGACCGAGAGGCTGAAGAAGATCTGCCCGGCCGCGGCGAGCCAGGTGCTCGCGTCACCCAGCTTGCTGAAGTCCGGGTTCCACATGTAGCCGAGGCCGTTGATCACCGACTGCTCCGGCACCGCCGGGTCGGGCGTGCCGAGGGTGAGCACGCGGATGAGCACGACCAGCGCACAGACCGCCATCACCGGCATGGCCACATTGCAGAACTTCTCGATGCCACCGGAAATGCCCCGATAGACGAGCACGATGTTCAACGCGATGGCCGAGAGCCAGAACCAGAGCGTGGGGCTCGACGCCTGCAGCAGCACGCCGTCGGCGCCGGCGCCGGTGAACGCCGTGTAGAAC
>JABFRY010000466.1 GCA_013140955.1 Acidobacteriota bacterium | reverse complement strand
CCCCCGGCCGCACGGCGCGACGCCGTGCGGCCGGGGGAGCGAGGCCGCGGCCTGTTACGCCTGCCGTCCGAAGAAGGTGTTCACTTCCTCCTCGGCGCGCTGGCGGTCGTAGCCGTAGCGCTCCTGGAGCTTGCCGACCAGTTTCTCGGCCGAGCCTTCGACGACATCGAGGTCGTCGTCGGTGAGCTTGCCCCACTGCACCTTGGCCTCGCCCTTCATCTGGCGCCACTTGCCCTGGATGATGTCCGTATTCATCACGCCTCCTCCTGAAGTCGGCGTCGCGCGTGGCGACGCACCGGACCTGCCGGCTCAGCGTGCCGATGTGGCCCGCAGCCCACAGGGAGCAAGGGGAGTGCCGCCTGCCGCGAATGGCACGCATCGCACGGATCCCCGGCAATCCCACGCGTCTCGGCGGATGCGCGCCAGAGCTGGCGTTGTAAGCCTTACGCATCACCTGCACCTTCCTGCGTGCGACGGTGGTCCGTATCGCGTCGCGTCACCACGTGCCGCTCAAGATGCCGAACAGGACAGGGCCATTCGACGGGCCGACGCGGAACGGACGTCGGGGCATGGAACGTGCACCGCACCGGACAGGCATCGACGCGAAGAGCCGGCGGCGCGCTGGCGAAGCCGATGCCGTGGAAGTGGACGCCGTGAGGCAGACACGTGAAAACAGACGCGCGAGCGCAGGCGCTGTTGACGCGGAAGGGAGCACGTAATGAGGGGTCCCGCAATTGCTGGCGTCGTGCTGCTGGTGCTCGGACTGGCCGGGCTGCTGTGGCCGGTGTTCAGCTACACGACCACAGACACCGTGGCCGACATCGGCCCGGTGGAGGTGACGACCGAGGACACCGAGCAGGTGGCGATCCCCCCGATCCCGGGAGGGCTCGTGGCCGCGCTCGGGGCGGTGCTGATCGTGTCGGGTCGGCGACGGTAGGCCTCCCGTTCCTCGATCACGCCCGGGTCTGGACGCCGGGCATGGCGACGTCACAGCACGAGACGTCACAGCATGAAATGTCACGAAGGAGTGGATGTATGAGACGCATGACGCAGATCGCGCTGCTCGGGGGGCTACTGCTGGGGACTGCTGCCCCGGCATCGGCTGATGGCTTTTTCTTTCCGTATGTGGGTGGGACGTTCGGCGGTGCGAGCGATGACGGGGCCGTCACCGCGGGCGCGTCGGTCGGGTTCATGAGCGCGGGTGTCCTGGGCATGGAAGTGGACCTGGCGCACACGCCGAACTTCCTGGCGTCGGTGCCAGACGTCACCGGTGAGGGCAGCATGACCTCGCTGATGGTGAACCTGATGCTCGGCGTGCCCGTTGGCGGGACGTCCGGGATCGGGCTCCGTCCCTACGTGTCGGGTGGTGCCGGGTTGCTGCGGGCCGCCGTGGACAGCCCCGGCGAACTGTTCGACGACATCGAGCGCAACTCGCTCGGCGTCAACATTGGCGCAGGCTTGATGGGCTTCTTCAACGACTACGTGGGGCTCCGCGGCGACGTCCGATACTTCCGTTCGCTCGAGGATGACGAGGACGAGCCGTTCGACACCGGCCTCGGCGACTTCGATTTCACACGGGCGACCATCGGCGTGATGGTGCGTTTCTGACGCGGCGGGGGAGCAGCACATGACCAGACGCCAGCGACGCGTCCTCGCGATCGCGGCGGCGGTGGTGCTGCTCCTGCCCGCGGCCGTTGCCGCACTGCTGGCGACGCCGTGGGCATCGCGACGCGTGGAACGCGAGGTGCGCATGCTGCTCGAGTCCCGATTCGGCGCAGACGTCGAGATCGACGCCGTCTCCATCGCGTTGCTGCCCCGTGTCCGGATTGAGGGCGAGGGGCTGTCCCTCGTCAGGGCGGGCCACGAGGTTCCGCTCGTGCACATCCAACGCTTCCGCGCAGAGGGTTCGCCGTGGGGGCTGCTGCAGCGCGAGGTGAGTCTGGTCCGCGTGGAAGGCCTCGAACTCCACGTGGACAAGGGTGCGGACGAGGGGACCGCCGGCGGCGCCCGCGAGGACATCCGCGAGGACGTCACCGCGCGCGGCGATGGACAGGGTGGCCGTGGCGAAGGGGACAGCCGCGATGACGAGGGGCCGCGACCGGCCGACATGCGGCTCGGTCGGATCGTGGTCGAGGACGGTCTGCTGGTGATTCTGCCGGACGATCCGGGACGGCTCCCGCTCCGGTTTCAGTTGCGCTCGGTGGAGATGACGGATTTCGCCTTCGACCGCCCGGCCCGCTACCGCGCCGAACTCACGAACCCGAAACCCGAGGGCCTGATCCTGAGCGAAGGCACGTTCGGCCCATGGAATGCCGACGCGCCTCGCCTCACGCCGCTCGGTGGCACCTACGAGTTCCGACAGGCGCGTCTGTCGACCTTCTCGGGGATTGCCGGACTGCTCGATTCCACCGGCAGCTTCGACGGCCACCTCGAACGTATCGCCGTGCGCGGCACGACCGTCACGCCGGACTTCCGGTTGACACTCGCGAACCAGCCGGTCCCCCTCGAGACGACCTTCGCGGCTGTCGTGGACGGCACCAATGGCAACACCTACCTCACCGACATCCAGGCGCGACTGGGTGCATCGGCGCTCACCGCACGCGGAGCGGTGGCCTCCGAGCCCGGGGACATGGGCCGTACCGTGAGCCTGGAGGTGGAGGTGCCGGACGGGCGGATCGAGGACTTCGTCCAGCTCGCGGTGCGCGGCCCGGCGCCCTTCCTGCGCGGCACGCTGGCGCTGACCACCCGACTGCGCCTGGCCCCCGGCCGAGGCGGGGTGCCCGAGCGGCTCGAACTCGTGGGCACGTTCGGCGTCGATGAGGGGCAGTTCGAGAACAACACCGTGCAGGACAAGGTGGACGAGCTGAGCCGTCGCGGCCAGGGCGCGCCCGACGATCCCGGCGTGCGAGACATGGTCTCGTCCTTCGGCGGCGAATTCACCCTGCAGGAAGGCGTACTGCGTCTGCCGGGCGTTCGGTTCGCCGTACGCGGCGCGGAGGTGGGCATCGCGGGCACCTACGCGCTCGCCGATCGGCGGATGGACTTCGGCGGGGATCTGCGGCTCGATGCCACCGTGTCGCAGACCACGACGGGCTTCAAGTCGTGGCTGCTCAAGCTGGTGGATCCCCTGTTCCGTCGCGACGGGGCCGGGGCCGTGCTGCCGATCCGGATCGGCGGCACCGTGGACGACCCGGATTTCGGGCTCGACGTCCGGCGGGCGCTGACTCCCGGATAGGTGGCGGGGCGGCGGGCCGCGCTGCCGCCTCCGTGGTACCAGCGCTCAGGCCGAACGGCGTGGACGACGGGTCGAGGACGGAGGTCATGAGGGTGCAGAATGGGCGTCGAGCCGAGACGGCGGGTCCGGGCCGCAGGGGCCGGGACCCGCAGCGCGGTCGCGGAAGCAGACGTCCTGTGCCCGGACCAGCCGGTCGGCGACCCCGGATCCTGGTGATCGAGGACGAGGCCGAGGAGCGGCGCGCGCTGGCGCTGGTCCTCGCGCTCGATCGCTACGAGGTCACCGCCGTCGGCGGCGGAGAGGATGCGCTGCGCGCGATGACGGCGTCTCCGCCGGATCTCGTGATCATGGACTGGCGGATGCCCGGCCTGGCGGGGGTCCCGCTCTGTCGTGCGATTCGCCGACGGCCGCATCCCCCGCCCATCGTCGTCGTCTCGTCGGCCGACGAGGCCTTCACGGCCGGCGCCGACATCCTCACGGCGTTTCGCAAGCCCCTCGACGTGGAGGCCTTCAAGGACGTGGTGCGCGAGGCCACCGGCGGCTGAGGAGCGACTGACGAGCGGTACCGTCTCAGCCCTGCTCGGCGGCGGCCTCCACCGACTGGTCCCTGGCGTCGCCGTCCGCGACCGCCTCGCCCCCCGCATCCTCCTGCTGGTAGGCATTCAGGCGGTTGTACAGCGTCTTGAGGCTGATGCCGAGCAGTTCGGCGGCGCGCGTCTTGTTGCCATCGCACTGGCGGAGGGTGGCCACGATCATGCGCCGCTCCACGTCGGCCAGCGACGTGCCCACGCACACCCGCAACACCTTGCCGTCGTCGGGGCGTCCCGGCAGGTCGCCGCCCAGGTGCACCTCCCTCGGCAGGTGCTCGGGCTCGATCGTGTCGCCGGCGAGGATGAAGGCCGAGTGCGTCACGTTGCGCAGCTCGCGCACGTTGCCCGGCCAGGCGTACTCGGTCAGCAGCCGCAACGTGCCCTCGGTGATGTCCTTGCGCCGTCCCTCCTTCTCTTCGAGGTCCTCGAGGAAGTGGACGACCAGCGGTGGCACGTCGTCGGGCCGCTCGCGCAGCGGCGGGAGCTCGAGCTCGAAGACCTTGAGGCGGTAGTACAGATCCTCGCGGAGCTTGCCCTGCTCCATGGCCTCGAAGACGTTGCGGTTGCTCGCGGCCAGCACCCGCACGTCCACCGCCACCGCCTCTTCGCCGCCGACGCGAGGGAAGGTGCCCGTTTCGAGCACGCGCAGGAGCTTGACCTGGAGCTCGATCGGCATCTCCGTGATCTCGTCCAGGAACAGCGTGCCGCGATGCGCGCGCTCGAAGTACCCCTTGTGCCGGCGGTCGGCGCCCGTGAAGCTGCCGCGCTCGTGGCCGAAGAGTTCGCTTTCCATGACGCCCGTGGAGATGGCGCCGCAGTTGACGGGTACGAACGCACTGTGGCGGCGCCGGCTCAGGTCGTGGATCGTGCGTGCCACCACGTCCTTGCCCGTGCCGCTCTCGCCGGTAATCAGCACGCTGGCACTCGAGGGCGCAATGCGCGCGATCAGATCGCACGTCCGGCGCATGGACGCGGAACGCCCCACCAGGTGGCCGAAGCGGCCGGACGTGTCGAGGGACTCGCGCAGGGCCACCAGTTCCTGCGGGAGCTGGCTCGTCCGGGCAATGTCGCCGAGAATCTCCCGCAGACGGCGGATGTCGAGCGGCTTGGTGAGGTAGTCGGTGACGCCGTGCCGGAGCGCCTGGACGGCCGTGTCCACCGAGGCGTGTCCGGTGATGAGGACCACGGCCGGCGCGTTGAGCCCGCCCACCGCGTCGAGCAGGTTCATGCCGCTGCCGTCCGGCAGGTTCAGGTCGAGCAGGACCACGTCCGGCATCTGGCGGCGCAGCTCCGCGCGGGCGCGGTCCACCGTGGGGGCGGTCGACGCCGTGTACCCTTCGCCCCGTACCAGCGTGGCGAGGGCATCGAGCGTGTCGACGTTGTCATCGACGAGCAACGCGTGTGGCATCCGGAACGCTCCTCAGAAACCTCTGGCCTCGGGAAAGTCGAGGGTGAAGGACGCGCCCCCGTGCTCCCGACGATGATAGGCGATACGTCCGCCGTGGGACTCGACCGCGGCACGTGTCACGTGCAGGCCCAGCCCGGTGCCGCCGGGCTTGGTGGTGACGTGCTGGCGCCAGAGATCCGGAAGGACCTCTTCCGCAATCCCGGGCCCCGAGTCGGCCACCTCCACGCGCACGACCCCTTCCGCACGGCCGACGCGGAACGACAGCGCGCCACCCTCGGGCATGGCGTCGAGCGCGTTCACCGCCAGGTTGAGGAGCGCGCCCTGGAGCCGGTCCGGGTGGCCCAGGATCTCGGCGGGCTCGTCGCCGAGGTCGAGTTCAACCGCCACGCGCTGGCGTTCCGCCCGGGCCGCCACGAGCCGGGCCACGCTCTCGCACCGCATCCGGATGTCGAAGCGCTCGGGTTCGGGGCGCTCCACCATGTTGCGATCGAGGATCAGATCGATCGAGCGGTCGAGCCTGTGGAGTTCCCGCCGCATCACCTCGTGGCAGCGTTCGGCCAGATCGAGATCCGAGGCGTCGCTGGTGCCCTGTCCCGCCACGTGCGACAGCAGCGCGAGGTTCATGCCGATGACGTTCAGCACGCTCTTGAGATCGTGCGCCATGTCCCGGTAGAGCGATGCCAGTCCGCGGTTCTGGGTGGCGTGCCGCAGCGCCGACTCGATGACCATCGCCCGGCCCGCGTGCTGCAGGATGAGCAGGTGCCCCGTGCAGTCGTCCTCTTCCACGACGTAGATCTGCACGCGGAGCGTCCCCGCCACGCCTTCCGCCACTACCAGCGTGGCTTCGATCGGCGCGGCCCTGCCAGGAACGGCCTGCGTCAGCCACTGCGCGAGGGTGCCGGAGAACTCCGGCCATCGCGCTTCGAGCACGTCGTCGGGACGGGCGGCGAGCAGCGCGCGGGCACGGGCATTGGCGAAATCGAGTTGACCATCCGAGCCGAGCACGACGATGCCGACGTCCCAGACATCGGACAGTCGAGTGGCCCAGGCACTCGGGGTGGTCGTCCTCCGCAGGTCAGTCACGGTGCTGGTGCCTCTTGGGGAAAGGGGCGCCCAGGGATCGTAGCGTCGATGACGCCGTGCAGGTCAAGAGCACCGGGCGGATGGGCCTGGGCGGAGGGAGCCCATCCCCCGGTGTGGCCGGACGTCGCCGGCCGGCCAGTCACACGACCACCGCGCTCAGTGGCCCGCCGGCCCGACCATACGGGCCAGCGCCTGCTGCCACTCGATGCCGGCGGCGGGCACCTCGGGCATGCCCGTGCCGCGGACGATCGCGCGCATCTCGAGGGGCATGCCGTAGAAGCGCCGGTTGGCGTCGTCATCGCTCCGCAGCGACGATCCCTCGATCGTGGCGCCCGCGAAGAGGCCCTGCGACCGGGAGTACGCCAGGATCTTGGCGCCCGCCCGGGCGTCGGTCGAGGCCTCGGCGCTGCGGCCCACCGGCCCCGCAGCGACCGATGCGTTGGCGCCGAGGGTGAACTCCGAGGCGAGCAGGTCGTCCACGCCGTCCTGGTTCGTCACGACGAGGACCAGGTCGGTGGACGAGAGGCCGATCTGCCACCCGACGCTCCCACCCGTCATCTTCACGAAGCCGGGCGCGCCCCAGGTGCCGGTCGTGCGGTCGCGGACGCTCATGACGCCGCTCCCGTGCTCGGCGCCAATCACGAAGCCGCCCTTGACCAGGGTGGGAATCACGACGATGGCCTCCGCTTCATCGAGGATGGAGGTGGGGATGGCCTCGTCGGGCGTGCTGGTCAGGCTCGTGAGGACCTCGATCGCCTCGGCCAGGCGCCGCGTTTCGTCGGTCTGCTGTGCCGTCGCCGTCTGGGGCAGGAGCAGGAACAGGGCCGCCAGCGCCCCAAGTGCGAGCGACAGGCCTCGCGAAGAACGCTGGGGCCGCGTGGCCGTGAGTGGTGTACGCATGATGAGTCTCCCATCCCGTGTCTGTCGCATGTCGGGCTGCCCACGACCCTTCGCAAGGCCCGTGCCCAGCCCTGGCAGTGGGTGAAGCGTCCGTCACGCACGAGTTTGGGGAGAGAGGAGAGCGTGTGGCGCGCCTGCGGGGCTGGTGTGGCCCAGGCAACCACTTCCGCCTTACACGCACCCTGCAGGAATTACAGGGCTATCGCTGGTCGGGTCCCGTCGAGGCGGACGTGGGCGTCCACGAGGGCGGGTCGCTCGCGGGGAACGAGTCGTCGAGCGCCTGGTCGAGCAGGTCCTCACGGTGCTCCGTGGCGGCCCTGGTCCGCCGCGCCTTGATGACGGCGATGCCGACGGCCACCCCCGTGAGTACGACCGATAGTGCGCGCATGCGGCGGGTCATGATGCGTCCTCCTGTGTGCTGGGCACGCACCCGACCCGGGCGCGTCCCGCACACCTGACGGGAGCAAGCCGCGCGCCAGGGGACGCATCTACCACTCAACGGCGATGTACTGCGTCTCGAGAAACTCCAGCAGGCCCTCGTGTGCGCCTTCGCGTCCGATGCCCGACTGCTTCATGCCGCCGAACACCGCGGCCGGGTCGGACACCAGGCCCCGGTTGAGGCCCACCATGCCGAACTCCAGGCGTTCCGAGAACGCGAGGCCGCGTCCGAGGTCGCGCGTGTACACGTACGCCACGAGCCCATATTCGGTGCCATTGCACCGGGCCAGGACGTCGCGCTCGTCGGAAAAGCGGGCGATGGCTGCGACCGGCCCGAAGATCTCTTCGTGAAAGCAGCGGGCCGAGTCCGGTACGTCCACCAGCACCGTTTGGCGATAGAAACAGCCGGGTCCCTCGACCGCAGGCGCGCGCCGGCACGCCCCTCGCGTCAGCGCTTGATCCCGAGCAGCATGCCGTCGGGCGTCGGGATGCAGACGCTGTCGAACGCGCGCGCCGCGTCCTCGTG
>JABFRY010000069.1 GCA_013140955.1 Acidobacteriota bacterium | reverse complement strand
TCTCCACTTCGAACCGGGCATCCGCATCCGCGCGCTCACGGACGATCTCGGCCTTGAGCTCGGCGAGCGCTTCAGCCTCACGGGCAGCGGCTTCCCGGAGACGCTCGGCTTCGGCACGGGCCTCGGCCTGGTCCTGACGCGCCTCGTCGGCTTCGCCCCGCACCCGCACGATCTCCGACTGGATCCGGTCCTCGGCCTCGGCCCTGAGCCGACCGAGTTCGGCTTCGAGAGACTTCGCCGCTGCGGCCTCAGCGGCGGTGCGGGCTTCGAGCGCGGCCTGCTCGCGTGCCTGCTCCGCCACCTGCTTGGCCGCTTCCTCGGCGCGTCTGGCATCCTCGGCCTCGGCTCGGGCCCGCGCGATCTCGACGCGCAGACTCGCCTCGGCGTCGAGGCGCATGCGGGTGAGCTCGGCCTCGACCGCTCTCGCGGTGGCCTCTTCGGCGGCCTGTCGCGCCTCGCGCGCGGTGGCATCCCGGAAGCGCTCGTGTTCGGCCTGTGCTTCCGACCGCTCGCGTTCCCTGGCACGCTCGGCCTCCAGCCGTACGCGTTCCAGCTCGGCCTGGAGCTTCGCGTCGGCCTCGGCGCGGAGGCGGTCCACTTCCGCATCGAGCGCCATCGCGGCGGCCGCCGAGGCGGCCTGGCGGGCTTCCCGCGCGGCCGTGTCGCGCATGCGCTGCGCTTCGATCTCCGCTTCGGAGCGTTCGATCAGCCGGACGTGCTCGGCCTCGAGCCGCTGCCGTTCGGCCTCGGCCTTGACGCGTTCGAGTTCCTCGCCCAGGCGCGCTTCGGCGTCGGCGCGCACCCGATGCACTTCCTGCTCGAGCGCGCGAGCGGCCGCCTCCTCGGCGGCCGACCTCGCCTCACGCGTCGCCGCCGCTCGCAGCGCCTCGGCCTCGGCTTGCGCCATGGCGAGCTGCTCGTCCCGCAGCTGGTCGGCTTCGGCGCGCACCCGGGACACCTGATTCGCCAGCGTGGTCTCGGCTTCGGCGCGCACGCGGCGCAACTCGGCGGCCAGCGTGGCCTCGGCCTGGGCGTGCACACGCGAGAGCTCCTCGGTGAAGACGCGTGAGGCCTCTGCCTCGGCATGCTCCTTGGCTTCCTTCGCCACGAACTCGAAGCGCTCGTCGGCGTCACGCTGGATCCGCTCGAGCTCGGCGCGTCGCACGGCTTCGGCATGGTCGCGCACGCGGGCCACTTCGTCCGCGAGGTCGCGTTCGGCCTCCGACCGGACGAGGGCCATCGCGTCCTCGTACTCACGCTCCGCATCCGACCGGACACGCGAGAGTTCGGCCGCCAGGGCCTGACGGGCCTCGTACTCAGCGGCGCTGCGGGCCTCCTCGACCGCGGCCAGCCGGGCGGCCTCCGCCTCTGCTTCCAGGCGTGCCAGCTCCTCGAGCCGCTGGGCGTCGGCCTCCTGCTGCACCCGGGCGAGTTCTGCAGCCAGGCGGCGTTCGGCTTCCTCGAGCGCCGCTGCGGCGTCGGGAGCGGGCTCGCGCTCGCGTGCGATCGGCGTCTCGTCGCCGCCGTTCGACAGCAGGATCAGCTCGGGTTCCGTCGAGCTCACGCCAACGGCCGCGAGATCGTCGCCGGCCGCAGTCCGCACGAGGAGGTGGTCGCTCGCGGCCGGTGGGGCGTCGAGTGATGCGTCCTGATCCAGCAGCTCCAGCGTCGGCAGTGACGACCCGCCGTCGTCCTGCGGCGACACCATGGACGGATCGTCGTCCTGACCGGCGGGCCCGGTCAGCGCGGTGTCCGGCGCCAACGCCTCGGTCGCCACATCGTGGAGACCGTGCACCGCCACGGGCGTCGCGGCCTCTGCGTGCGCGCCGGG
Organism: Acidobacteriota bacterium; assembly: GCA_013140955.1. GTDB lineage: Bacteria > Acidobacteriota > Vicinamibacteria > Vicinamibacterales > UBA2999 > JABFRY01. Next base: position 750 of record JABFRY010000069.1, on the reverse strand, counting down.
TGTGCCCACGAGATCGTCGGTGAAGGCCGCGTCGCGAACCGGCACGGTGCCGGTCGCCGCTGCAACGTCCGGCAGTACGGCGGGCGTCGCCGGGGCTGCGTCCCGGGCCGCAGGTGCCTTGAATGCGGTCGGCGTGCGGACTGGGGCGGCGACCGCCTTCCGTTCCTGTCCGCGCGCGACCCATTCGTTAATGCGCTTGGCGAAGGTGGCCGAGTCCACACCCGACTCGCTCGCCCCGGCGCGCTTCCACCGGAACCCGAACCTGGACGACTCCCGCTCCTCGCCGCCGCGCAGCGCTGGAATGGGCGCGATGACCACGGCATCACCGCACAAGGATTTGAGGTGCGACGTGATGGTCTCCTGGCTGCTCGACGGGAGTGTCGAGCCCACGAGTACCAGATCCGGCACCTGGCGGTTCATCGCGACGACGGACGCGTACGCCGAAGTCACCAGCACCAGCTCCGCATCCACGCGTTCGCGCACCAGACTGCGAAGGATCTGCGCGCGCGTCGGATCGGGCTCTACCGCCAGCACCAGGCTCATGTCCGTGTCCTCACTGCCCGGGCGGCCTGCTGCACCCCGGGTCGTCGTCCGCCGTTCGGCATGGGCGGCCGACGCGGCCCGTGCCGCCTGCCGGACGCCGCTGCGCACCGCTGCATCGGACTCGCCAACGCAAGCCACGTGCCCGCCAGGGTGGCCGGGGCCCGAGCCCGCAAAATGCGGATTTCGGGACGGTTTCTGCGTCTGGAC
>JABFRY010000109.1 GCA_013140955.1 Acidobacteriota bacterium | reverse complement strand
GCAGGACCGTGAGCTTGTCACGGCCCCGCAGGGCCGCGCTGGCCATGAAGGCCCCCAGGGCGAGGCCGGGGTTGCCCGCGCTCGCGGCATGGCGGCAGGCGCGCTCCATGCGGCGGCCGTGCGCAATGAGTGCCGGAAGATCCGCGCCGAGGAGGCTGGCGGGCAGCATGCCGAAGTACGACAGCACCGAGTAGCGCCCGCCGATGTCGGAGGGGTTGACGAAGACGTCGCGGAACCCGGCCGTCTCCGCCAGCCGGTGCAGGGTCGTGCCCTCGTCGGTCACCGCGATGAACCGGGAGCCCCAGTCTACGATGCCCCCGGCGGCCAGGCGGTCCCGGGCCGCGGCCGCCATGGCGTTGGGCTCCACGGTCGATCCGGACTTGCTGGCCAGCAGGAACACGGTGGAGCCGACCCGGTCGAGGGCGGCCGCCACCGCGTCGGGGTCCGTCGAGTCGAGCATGCGGAAGCGCGGGGCGCCGTCGGCTGCGCCGAGTACCTGGCGGAGGACTTCAGGGCCCAGGCTGGAGCCGCCCATCCCGAGCAGTACGACATCGGTGAACCCGTCGGCCGTCACGGCTCGCGCGCAGGCGCGCAGCCGGTCCACGTGCGGCTCGACGAGGTCGAGTGCGCGGAGCCAGCCGAGGCGATGGCCGATCCGTGCCTGCAGACCCGGGTCCGCACCCCAGACATCGAGCCGCCGCTCCCAGAGCGCCAGCCCGAAGGCCACCTGGTCGAGTCGGGCACAGGACTCGTCGTACCGATCCGGCCGCAGCCTGACTGCGTAGTCGCTCACACGCTCTCCCTCTGGACCGGTCCGTACGCGCCGCGCCCGGGTGCCGCGCGGAGGCGGCACGCCCCTGGGTAAGCGGATGGTCCAAGAGGGAGGTATACCATAATGGTTTGATGTCGATGACGAGGTCGTGCACCGCTGTCCTTCTCGGGCTCGTGCTCGTCGGATGTTCCGGGCGCGAGGCCACATCCCCAGCATCCGATGCCTCTGCCACCGAGCCCGTTGGCGGCCCGTCGGCAGGCACCCCCGCGCGTGACGACGACCGGGCGGGCCAGCCCCGCATCGTCTTCCTGGGAGACAGCCTGACCGCGGGGTATGGCCTGGACCTGGCCGACGCCGTGCCTTCGCGCATCCAGCGGCGGCTCGAGACCGAAGGCTATGCCTATCAGGTGGTGAATGCGGGCGTGTCCGGCGACACCTCCGCGGGCGGGCGCTCGAGGCTGGAGTGGGCGCTCGATGCCGAGGGTGGCCGTCCGGAGGTGCTGGTCGTCGAGCTCGGCGCCAATGACGGTCTGCGCGGGCTGCCCGTCTCGCAGCTGCGTGAGAACCTCGAGGCGATCATCACGACCGCCCGCGGCCGCGGCATCGACGTGATCCTGACCGGGATGGAGGCCCCGCCCAACTACGGGGCAGCCTATACCCAGGAGTTCCGGCAGGTCTACCGCGACCTCGCCGAGGCCCACGACGTCGTCTTCGTGCCGTTCTACCTCGAAGGCGTCGCGGGGATTCCCAGCCTGAACATCCAGGACGGCATCCATCCGAATGCCGACGGCACCCGCATCATCGAGGAGACGATCTGGCGTGCGCTCGAGCCGGTGCTGGAGAAGCAGGACCGATGATTCAGCTGCGCGGCGTCTCGAAGACCGTCATGAGCGGCGATCACGCGCTCACCATTCTCCATCCCCTCGACCTGACCATCGCCGACGGGCAGTTCCTCGCCATCGTGGGGCCATCCGGCAGCGGCAAGTCGACGTTGCTCGGGCTCCTGGCAGGACTGGATGCGCCCACCACGGGCTCGATTCTCGTCGGGGGCGTGGATATCACCCGGCTGTCGGAGGACGGGCTGGCGAAGCTGCGCGGTGCGCAGATCGGCTTCGTCTTCCAGTTCTTCCACCTCGTGCCCTCGCTCACTGCGCTGGAGAACATCATGGTGCCGATGGAGATCGCCGGGCGGCGCGACGCGATGGCGCGGGGGCGGCAGCTGCTCGACGAGGTCGGCCTGGCCGAGCGTGGCCATCACTATCCCTCGCAGTTGTCCGGCGGCGAGCAGCAGCGCGTGGCGATTGCGCGCGCCCTGGCCAACGACCCGCCCATCATCCTGGCCGATGAGCCCACGGGAAACCTGGATTCCACGACCGGACGGCACATCCTGGATCTGCTGCTGAACGTCAGACGCGAGCGGCGGACGACGATGGTGCTGGTGACACACGATCTCGAGCTGGCCGCCCTGGCCGACGAGCGCCTCGTCCTGCGCGACGGCCGGCCGGTGGACGCCCGGGTGGAGGTGCCGCGATGACGTTCGTGGTGCGCATGGCGCTCCGGGAGATTCGGGCCTCCTGGCGACGCCTCCTGTTCTTCTTCGTCTGCATCGCCATCGGCGTGGGGTCGATCGTGGCCCTGCGTTCCGTCATCCAGAGCGTGCGTGACGCGATTTCCCGTGAGTCGCGGGCGCTCATCGCCGCGGACGTGCTCATCACGAGCGATCGCCCGTTCACCGAGCTCGTCACCGGCACGCTCGAGCAGGCCGCCCGCGAGGCGCGCATCACGGGGCAGTCGGAGGCCGTGGAGATC
>JABFRY010000020.1 GCA_013140955.1 Acidobacteriota bacterium | reverse complement strand
GCGCCGTCATCTGCTTCGAAGGCGGCGGCGCCCCCGTGGTCGCGCAGGGCGCCACCGCGGCGCGGCCGCTGCCGAACATCACAGGGATCCCGATGCTGTACTTCACGGCCGAGAACTCGGGCCGGACCAACGGTCCCTCCATCGTGGACGCCCTGGTTCGCTCGGGCGCGGCGGCGGAGCACCTCAACCTCGGCGAGCGCGGCATTCGTGGCAATGGCCACTTCGCGATGCTGGAGACGAACCGCAAGGAGGTCTTCGAGGTGTTTCGAGGATGGCTCGAGCAGAAACTCCCGGCCCGGGCCTGAGGGAACGGCACCGCGGTGTCAGGGGGCCGGGGCGCCGCTCGTGGCCGTGCCGCCCCTGGGGGCTGAGCCCCGTGCGGTGCAGAACCTCGAGGGCATGCCGATGAGGTACCTGACGGCGGCCAGTTCGGGACGCACGCAGGGGCCAGCCGTCGTACAGGCCCTGACCCGTGCGGGCGCCAGGGCCGAATATCTCAACTTCGGGGACCCCGGCATTCCCGGCTACGGGCACTTCGCGATGATCGAATCCAACCGGAAGCAGGTGTTCGACGTGATGGCCGGCTGGATATCCCGCACGCTCCCCGCGTGATCGGGTGAATCACTCCGTGAACGACGTGTCGTCGGCTGCGCTTCGTCCCTCCCCGGACCTGCTGCTCATCGATTGTCCCGACCGGCGGGGCCTGGTGCACGAGGTGACGGGCCTCGTCTCGCGCCACGGGGGCAACATCCTCGAGAATCACGAGTTCGTGGACCGGGAGACCGGTCGCTTCTTCATGCGGACCGAGTTCGTCGGGGTCGCCGCACCGGCCCGCGTGGAGCGGGAGGCTCGTGAGCTGCTGCCGGCGCCGGCCACCGTGCGCATCGGCCGGGCGGGGGGCCATCGTGTCGTGGTGCTCGTCACCCGGGAGCATCACTGCCTGGGCGAACTGCTGCTGCGCCACCTGCACGGAGAGCTCGGCGCAACCATCGAGGCGGTCGTGGCCAACCGGCCCGCCCTGGGGTCTCTGGTGGGACGGTTCGGCCTGCCGTTCCACCTGGTATCCCACGAGCACCGGTCCCGGGACGCGCAGGAAGCCGACCTGCTCGAGGTGCTGGAGCGGTATCAGCCCGACTACCTGGTGCTCGCCAAGTACATGCGGATCCTGAGCCGCGGCTTCCTCGAGCGGTACCCGGGCCGGATCATCAACATCCACCACTCGTTCCTGCCGGCGTTCGTGGGCTCGAACCCCTATCGTCAGGCGTTCGCCCGTGGCGTCAAGATCATCGGGGCCACGGCGCACTTCGTGACGCCCGAACTCGACGAGGGGCCGATCATCGCGCAGGCCGTGGTGCCCGTGGACCACAGCCACATGCCGAGTGCGATGGCGCAGGCAGGGCGGGATGTGGAGAAGCTGGTGCTCGCGCGGGCGCTCGGCCTGGTCTTCGAGCACCGCGTCTTCCTCAACGGCAACCGGACGATCGTCTTCGAGTAGCCGCTCGCGCCCAGCAGGGGTGGCGCAGGACTACGCCGGGCGCCGTCCGTGGTACGCGTTCTCGAGCAGTTCCCTGATGGGGCCGTACTCGACCGGCCTCGGATTCCAGTACGGGTTCTCGGTGGCGAGCTGCGCCGCCCGGTCCAGCCCGTCGGCGGGCATGCCGATGTCCTTGAGGGCGATGGGACCGTCCATCGCGCGAATCAGGTCGTAGATCCCCTGCGCCGCGTCGCTCACGCCGAGCGCCTCGGCGGCCAGGCGCATGGCCTCGGGTGCGGCGTCGCGGTTGTAGGCGGTGGCATGCGGCAGGATGATCGTGTGCGTCTCGGCGTGCGGCAGGTTGAACGAGCCGCCCAGCGTGTGACACAACTTGTGGTGGATGGCCGTTCCGGCCGAGCCAAGCACGAGACCGGCGAGCCAGGCCCCGTACTGCGCGTCCGAGCGCGCATCCACGTTGGACGGTTCCCGCACCACGGCCGGCAGCGAGCGGCTGAGCGCGCGGATGCCTTCCTGCGCCATGAGCATGACGATCGGGTTGGTGTCCTGCGCGTACAGGCCCTCCACGCAGTGCGCCATGGCATTGATGCCGGACGGTCCCGAGATACGCGGCGGCAGGGACAACGTGAAGTTCACGTCGTAGATCACGGTCCTGGGCAGCACCTTCCGGTCGCGCCCCGTCTTCTTGAGCCCGGCCTCGGTGATCCCGTAGATGGGCGTCATCTCCGAGCCCGCATAGGTGGTGGGGACGGCGACGATCGGCAGGCCGCTGTCGAGCGCGATGGCCTTGCCCAGGCCCACCGTGGAGCCCCCGCCAATGGCCACGCAGCAGTCCGCATCCAGCCGGCGCGCCTCTTCGCGGGCGGCACGCGCCGTCTCGATGGGGACGTGCATCACGGCTTCCGGGTACACGCCGGCCGCCATGTCGCCCAGCCTCCGCGCGGCCTCCTCGGCGAACCGGAGTTCCGCCGGGGTCGACACCACCAGGGCACGCCTGGCGCCGAGCCGCTGCACTTCCTCTCGGAGTCGCTCGATGGAGCCGGCGCCGAAGATCACCCGGATGGCTGCCTGGTCGTAGACGAAATCATGCATGGGATCGGGGAACTCCGCTGGACGGGATGGGGGGCGACAGGCCCACCGGACGGTAGCAGCGGCGAAAGCGCGATGTCAAGCCGGTCGAGCGCGATTTCCCAAGCGTTCACAGGGGCCGCACGCCCCTCGGGGGCCTCCGGGCAGTATTGAACAGCCTGTAGCGATCTGATAGTGTTCGGCCTCCGACGGTCAGGGATCCGACGCTGGTGGGCAACGGTTCACCCTTCACCGATCCGGCCGCAACAGACATCAGACACATCTCAGGAGGGGTACCCTCACATGGCCAACGCACAAACGCGCTGGGACACGGATTACGAATGGAAGGTCGTGGCGCTGCTGGCGCTCGGCTTCGGTCTCGTCGGTCTCGACCGCTGGATCATCGCGTCGCTGTTTCCCACGATGCTGCCCGAACTCGGACTCGGGCCCGCCGACGGGCAGCGGCTCATCGGCGCCCTGGGACTCTCCTGGGGCTTCTTTGCCATCTTCAGCGGCCGGCTGGGTGACAAGCTGGGGCATCGCATGATGATCCTCCCGGCGATCTTCCTGTTCTCCGCGGCGTCGTTCCTGTCTGGCCTGGCCACCGGGTTCCTGAGCCTGGTGCTCATCCGCGTGCTCATGGGTGTGACCGAGGGCGCGTACACGCCCACCAGCTTCGCGGCCGTTGCCGCGGCCGCCGAACCGGGACGCCGCGGCTTCCTCCAGGGCCTGCAGCAGAGCGGCTTCGCCCTGTTCGGCCTGTTCGGGGCGCCGCTCGTGGCCGGAGCGCTGCTGGGCATCGTCCCCTCCTGGCGCTACGTGCTCTGGATCGTGGCAATCCCCGGGTTCATCATCGGCGTGCTCCTCGTGATGGTCCTGCGTGAGCCGAAGAACACGATGGGCGGCAGGATCATGGAGGCTGCGGCCAACGCGCACGGCGCGATCGACGGCAAGTGGGGCGACGTGCTGAAGCAGCGCAACCTCGTGCTCTGCATGCTGGCCCTGGCCGGCGCCATGGCCTGTGTGTTCGTGCTGGGCGGCGTGCTGCCCGACTATCTGGTGGGTGCCGTCGGGCTGACGCAGCCCCAGGCGCTGACGGTGGCCTCCGGCCTTGGGGCGGGCGGCTTCTTCGGGCAGTTCGGCGTGCCCGGTCTCTCGGACCGCTTCGGCCGCCGGACGATGGCCGTCATCAGCTTCATCGGCGCAGCCATTGCCGTCTACTACTTCTCCACGATGGACGGCTCGAGCATCATCGCGCTGTGGCTGGTCCTGGCCGTGACGAGCTTCTTCGCGCTCGGCAACGTGGCCCTCATCACCGGTCCGATCGCCACCGAGTCCGCGCCTCCGGGACTCATGGCGGCAGGCATCGGCATGGTGGTCGGCGCGGGCGAAATCTTCGGCGGCGGCATCGCGCCGCTCATCGCCGGTGCCGTCATCGAAGGCTCGGGCCTCCCCGCCGTGATGTACGTGGCATTCGGAGGGGCGCTGTTCGGGATCGTCGCGAGCATCTTCCTGAAGGAGACCGCGCCGAGAAAGCTTCAGCCGCAGCAGTCAGCGGGTGGGCGTGTCGCGGCGCCGGCTGCAGCCGGGCACTGAGACGGCCTGGCGCACGGCCGTCGCGCTCGTGTATCTCCGGGGCAGTCCGCCAGAGGCGGGCTGCCCCGTTCTGCGTACGGCGGGGGTCAGTTCTCGTCGATGTAGTCCCGGTGGCAGTTCGTGCAGGCTGCGTAGACGTCTGTTCCGGCCTCCAGCGTCCCGTCGAGGTCTTTCGCGTCGGCGGCTCTTGCGGCCCGGATCGCCGACATCGTCATGGCGTCGGCGTAGCTGACCCAGGCCTCCCGGTCGCGCAGGCGGGAGCCGATCTTGAGGAGGTTCCCCGACTCGGCCAGGGCGAGGGCGGCCATGCGCACGGTGTGCCACTCCGCGTCGTTGGACGGGGCGACCACCAGTTCCCCGTTGGAATAGACCACGGCGTTGAACAGCGTCTCGGACGCCGGGATGACGATGGCGTCCATGACCTCGGCGACAGACGCCACGGCTGTGAGGCCCTGTGCGTCGGTTGGCGGCCGGTCGGCCCCGCTGCATCCCCAGGCCACGACCACGATCGTGGCCGCAGCTGACGCCCGCGCGAAGGTCCACACCCGTCCGTCCATCGGTCCGCCTCCCGTGCCTGTGACGCGCTCAGGATCGTAGCAGGACTCGGGGCCGGGCGCCGGTCCCTCCATCGCCGCCAGCCTGCTCCCATCGGGGCATGCAGGCGCCGGCCTCCCGACGTCGGGTGTGCCGTGGGGTGGGCAGGCCAGAGACACGAAGGGCCCCTCCTTCGCGAGGAAGGAGGGGCCCTGAGGGTGCCCGGAGCCGGCGAGGCTACCGCTTGTAGAAAGGCGGAATCTCCGCGTTCACGTTGATCCACACCGAGTGGGCCTCGGTGTACTCCTTCATCACGTAGAAGCCCATTTCGCGCCCGTAGCCCGATTCGCCCACGCCACCGAAGGGCGACCCCGGGTTCACCCGCTTGTAGCAGTTCACCCAGACCATCCCCGACCGGATGGCTGCCGCGATGCGGTGCGCCCGGGACAGGTCCCGGGTCCACAGGCCGCCGCCGAGACCGTAGATGGTCCCGTTGGCCATGTTGAGCACTTCCGCCTCGTCCTTGAACCGCGTGACGGTGACGAAGGGGCCGAAGACCTCCTCCTGACACACGCGGTCCTCGAGCTTGGCTTCGACGACCGTGGGCTCGACGTAGAAGCCAGCCTTCAGATCGGGATTGTCCGGTGCCTTGCCGCCCGTGAGGACATTGCCGCCCTCCTGCTTGGCCACGTCGATGTAGCTGAGCACGCGGTCACGATGGCCGGCCGAGGTCAGCGGGCCCATCTCGGTGCTCGGATCCAGGGGATTGCCCTGCCGGATCGAGCGCGCCAGCGCGATGAACTTGCTCAGGAACTCGTCGGCAATCTTCTCGTGCAGCAGCAGCCGTGAGCCGGCGATGCAGGCCTGCCCCTGATTGTGGAAGATGGCGAACGCCGAACCCATCACCGCCGCGTCGAGCGGGGCATCGTCGAACACGATGTTCGCGCCCTTGCCGCCGAGCTCGAGCTGCACGCGCTTCAGGTTCGATGCGGACGCCTGGATGATCTTCTTGCCCACGGCCGTGGAGCCCGTGAAGGCGATCTTCGAGATGTCCTGGTGTTCGGCCATGTACTGACCGGTCGTGCGGCCGGGGCCGGGCAGGATGTTCACCACACCGGGAGGAATGCCGACGTCGGACATCAGCTTGGCGACCCGCAGGGCACTGAGCGGCGTGAGTTCCGCCGGCTTGAGCACCACCACGTTGCCCGCGGAGATCGCAGGCGCCATCTTCCAGCTCGTGAACATGAGCGGGAAGTTCCAGGGGGTGATCTGGCCCACGACGCCCACCGGTTCGTGGGTCACGTAGTTGAGGAACCCGGGCTCGACGGGAATGACCTGGCCTTCCACCTTGTCCGCCATGCCCCCGAAGTACCGGAAGGTGGCTGCGGTTCGCGGAAGGTCCAGACCGCGCGTATCGCGAATGGGATGGCCCGTGTCGAGGGACTCGAGGGTCGTCAGGTAGTCGGCGTCGGCTTCGATGGCGTCGGCCAGCTTCATCAACAGCCGGCCGCGCTCGGCGGCGGCCATCTTCCGCCAGATGGGGAAGGCCTTCTTCGCCGCAGCCACCGCCCGATCCACGTCCTCGGTCGTCGCCTCGGCCACTTCGACGAGCGGCGTATTGTCGTGGGGATTGATGTCGACGAATCGTCCGCCGGCGGCGGCGTCCACGAACTCCCCGTTGATGAACAGTTGTGTTTGCTCGACCTTCAGGGCCGGGCCGGTCTTCGGGGCGACTGTACTCACGGTTGCACCAGGCTGGAATATCGGGTTGCGTGTTTCGGGAGCCTGCTCTCGGGACACAGGACGTTGGTGTCCCGAGAGCGCGACCCGCAGGCCGCGCTCCCGGGAATCGGGTTCGGCCTGACTAGAAGTCGACCGGGTTGGGCGCCAGTTCCCCGCTCGCGTAGCGCTGCGGGAGACCACCGTCGTTGTTCTCCCAGACGATCAGAATGGACCGCTTGGGGGAATAGCCGCGATGGCGGATGTTCGCCGGCATGGCGGCGACGTCGCCCGCGCGCATCGTGACCTTGGCACGGGGCCGGCCGGTGGCGCGGTCGTCGATGTCCCAGATGATCTCGTCGGTCGCCTGGATGAACCACTCGACACGATCGTTGCCGTGCGTGATGGGCAGCACGTGTTCCTCGGTGGTGGCGCAGAACTGGCTGTCCTTCACGCAGGACACCACCGACGGGTTCCACGTGACGTCCGACCGGGACACGTACTCGAAGAAGTTGAACGCGTGAACTTCGTTCTCGAAGCCCTGCGCGGCATGAATCTCGGGCTTGTCCTGCGGAACGTCCTGGAACTGCCGGTTGACCGTGAACCCGTCCTGGTCCGTCCGGTAGCCGAGGTCGCCCGGCAGTCCGACCATCCGGTCGGCGACGAGGCGCTGGCGCGTGATGGCCTTGATGTTGTTGCCCTTCTTCGCGCCGTAGACCGTGCCCGTCTCGTCCGGCGCGGCAAACGGGTCGAAGCCCTCGTTGGTCCAGTCGGCCAGCACTTCCTCGAAGACCTTCTTCAGGTCCTTGGACTCGAACGTCTCCACGTGGTGGCGGTTGTTGGCGCGGTACGCCTCGTTGAACAGGCCGATGAACATCTCGACCGTGCCGTAGTGGTTGACCGTGCCGAAGACGGTGTCGAAATTCACGGTGCCGTAGAAGAAGCCCCAGGCCACGTCACGCATCAGCGCACGCAGGAACGCGTCGATCTGCATGATGTGGCGTCCGCCCGGGTAGAAGATGTGGGCGAAGTACTCATCACGCTTGAACGTGAACCCGCCGATGGAGTGGTCCTTGTAGCCGAGTGCGTTCGCGACCGCGGCCGTCTGTGCAGTGCTCATGCGCATGCTCCCCTTGGTTGCTGTTGCTCGGTTGTCTCGTGTCGGTCGCCGGCTACGCCTTGGTCTGGCAGATGTCGGCCCAGCGCTCGATCGTGTTCTCGCCCAGAATCGTCTGCACCAGCAGCACGCCGGGCTTCCCGGGATTGCGGAACTGGTAGGCGGCGCCCTTGGGCAGCAGCGCCATGTGGCCGCGCCCGGCCTTGACCCATCCCATATCGCGTCCCGCCGGCTGGCCGGCGAGCTTGACCGTGCCTTCCTTGCCGTCGGGCACGACCGGGGCGTCCGGCTTCACGAAGTGGATCTCGACCTCGCCGTCCATGATGAGGGCGGCCTCATCGTGCGCGGCCGCGAACCAGGGCGAGTCGCCCTCGGCGCGGACGGCCTCGATCACGTACTTGAGGTTCTTTCCAACCGCAACCTTCTCGTACGGTTTGGACTTGGAGGCGACCTCGAAACAGTTCGAGAACGCGTAGTTCTTGGGGTCGTCGTCGATGATCTCGACGCCGCCCTTCTGGTAGCTTTCCAAAGAACCGAACACCGTGCGGTAGTTGCTCATCTGCTCGCTCCCGGGGCCGTTGTGGCGGAATTTGGTAGAAGGTTGGACCCTTTTATATACACCCGTTTCGACGCCCAAGTCCAGAAGACCAGACCCTGCGCGGAGGGCATTTCATGCGCCTTCTCACACAGCATCCCGGGC
>JABFRY010000150.1 GCA_013140955.1 Acidobacteriota bacterium | reverse complement strand
GGGTCGAGAGCCACCCGTGGAGATCGTGGCGCACGCGCTGCTCCAGGTCGAACAGCTTCGCCCGCGGCTCGGTCCGGCTGCCGCCGGACTCGGCATACATGTAGGCCTGCGCATGCGCGCGCAGGCGTTCCAGGCTGTCTTCGAGCCTCGCCGAGGGCGGGGTCTCGTCCAGCGCGGGGCTGCGCCAGCAGAGGCTCTCCACGCTGAGGCTGCGCACCTCGCGCGGATAGATGCCACGTCGCCGGAACGCTTCGATGAACGCGATCCGGTACTCGAGGTCGTCGTCGCGCACGAGGTCCAGGTCCGCAGTCACCAGCGCCCGGAGGTACTCGCCGAAGGTCACGTCCACAGGGGGACAGTAGTCGAGGGCCCGGATGCACATGGTGAGCACGTGCTGGGCCGCCTTGGCGGCTTCGGCGGCGAGTCGGTGCACCAGGTCGGGATGGATCGCGCCCGGGCCGGGCACGCCCGTGCCCTGCGTGGCCAGGCGCACCAGGTCGGCCGTGCGCCGTTCGTAGATCGACAGGAAGGCGTCGAAGACGGCCGCCACCAGGATCGCGCCGCGCTCGTGCGGCTGGTCGGTCGTCCGGTAGAGGCGGGGATCGGGCTGCACGGGTACCCACACGCCGTCCACCAGCGTGCCGATGGCGTCGCGGAGCGCGGTCCGCCGGCCGGCCGCGCGGCCGAACTCCCCGGCGAGCTGCCCGAGCAGGCTCTCGAGCGACCGGATCTGCCCCCGCGTGGACGCGATCTGGTGGCGCAGGATCTCCGGGAACGTGAAGTGCTGGAACAGGGCCACGATGTCGGCGAAGGCCTCGTGGAAGGCGAGCACGTCCGGATTGGTCGGCGACAGGAACCGGCGGTACATCCCGTCGAGCAGCGCGTGCGTCGTCTCGTGCGCCACGATGTCGTGCGAGAGGCAGGTGAAGACCTGCGCGCCGGGGAGGTGATCCCCCGAGCCCTCCTCCGAGGCGTTGAAGTAGCCGAACAGCAGGGCCACGGCGTCGGGGGAGTAGTAGGCGTTGGCCTCGCGCAGCGCGTGCGGGTGGATGCGCAGCCGCGGCACGAACGTCACGTTCCCGCCCGCCACGGTGCGGGGACGCCAGGACGTCTTGCGACCGAGCGCCCGCTCGAACTGCCGGATGGTGAGGCTGGCCACGGCATAGACCATCTGCTGGTGGAACTGCGGCGTGCCCTCACTCGGCGCCAGCCCGTCCTGCGCGAGCAGGGCGGGATGGTCCAGGTCGATGGGCGCGTAGGCGCAGTCGCTCGCCGGATCCACGTCCACCACCTCGAGGTACGCGCCGATCGGCCCCGGCGTCAGGGGTTCCCAGGGCACCCGGATCGTCACCTCGCTGACACGCGCCGTGTCCAGGCGCGTGGCGAGACTGGGGTCCAGACCGTAGGCGCGCAGCGCGCGGAACACCGGATCGGGAGGTTCGAACGTGCCGGGGCGCGCCATCAGCCGAACAGGGAGAGGGCCGTGATCAGGATCGCACCGACGCCGGCGGCCTGGACCCACAGGTCGGCGCGGTCTCGCAGGAAGAGCGTGGCCGCCACCAGCAGGCCGCCCGCCGCCAACAGTGCGGGCCAGTACATCTCCTCCAGCTGGGCTTCCACCGGGGGCGCGACGGCACGGCGCCGGGCACCGTCCACGATGCGCGCCGCGATCTCGCGGTCGCTTCGCTGTTCGAGCTCGAAGTACTCCGCCCCGCCCGCCGAGGCGATGGTGCGCAGCGACGCCCGGTCGAGCCGCGACACCAGGGCGGCCGCCCCCGGCAGGGCCTTGGGATCGGGAATCAGGCCCCCGAGCTGCGTGCCGACCCCGACCACGAACACGGGAATCTCACGCTCGCGCGCGGCGGCCAGCGACTGGGCCACCGTACCCGACCAGGCCTGGCCGTCCGACAGCAGCACGAAGACCTTGGTGTTGGCCGAGGCCCCGTTGAGCTCCTCGTCCTTGTCGATGATGCGCAGGCCCCAGTCGATCCCCAGCTCGATGTTGGTGTCCCAGCTCGTGTCGTCCTCGAGCCGGAAGGGGGACGCGTCGCCGAGGTGGTCCAGGAAGAAGAACAGCGTGTTGGGGTCGCGCGTGAGGCGCACCTGGGGGGCCGCGATGTGCGCGAAGAGGGTGAGCGCGATGCGGTCGTCGGTCCAGCTGAGGGCGTCGCCGAGCGACCGCAGGAAGCGCACCGAGCGCTGCCAGCGCGAACCGTTCATGTCGGTGACGTGCATCGAGGCCGACCCGTCGAGCAGCACCACGACGTCGAGGCCGCCTCGTCGCACGAGCGACGCCACTGTCTGCGGACGGGCGAGCGCGACGATCAGGCAGGCCACGGCGGCAATGACGCCGAGCCAGGCCAGCGCGTCGCCGAAGGCGCCGAAGCGCTCGCGCAGCGGCACCTGGCGCGACGTCCGCAGGCGACGCACATCCCGGCGCCGCACGAGCAGCATGCGGAGCCAGAGCACCAGCAGGCCCGCAGGGACGGCGAGCAGCCACAGCCAGGCCGGCTCGGCGAACCGCAGGTCCTCGATCACCCTTGCCTCGCCGGGCTCCGCCGGAGCCGGCCTCGATCTCGCCGCGCTCC
>JABFRY010000383.1 GCA_013140955.1 Acidobacteriota bacterium | reverse complement strand
TGCTCGACGGCATGCTGCCCGTCGGCGCGCCGGGCCTTCCCCCGGCGCGGCTGCTCGACGTGGGATGCGGCACGGGACGGCTGGCGATACCGCTCTGCACGCCGCACCGCACGATCGTCGGCCTCGACCGCGGCGAGGCCATGCTGCGCCAGGCCGTCGGCAAGGGCCTCGTGCTCGGAACCCGCGGCTCGTGGGTCCGCGGCAGCGCGGAGCAACTGCCCTTTGCGCGTGCGACGTTCGACGGCGCATATGCCGTGCGATTTCTCAACCTGTTCTCCGAAGACGAGGTCCGGCCCCTGTGCGCGGAACTCGAGCGTGTGGTCCGCCCGGGGGGCGTGATCGTGGCGCACTTCTCGAATGCGCTGTACGGGCTGGGCGTGTCCCTGGTCAGACGTCGCACGGGTGGCTACCGGAAGGAACTGCTCTGGCCGGGCCGGATTGCCCGACTCTTCCCCGCCTGCCGCGTGGAGCGCAGCATCGGCACGCACCTGCCGTTCCAGTCCCAGCTGCTGCCGCTGCTCGGGCCGATCTGGAGTCGGCGTCTGAGCACCGTCACGACCCGCTCGGCGCTGCGCTACCTCACCCACACACGGTTCTTCCGCCTCGTACGTGGCGTGTGACGCCCTGGCGGCGGACACGGTGGGCGGCCGGTGTCGCTGTCGTCCGCCCCGCCGCGGGACGCACGCCGCACCGTGCGTTGCGCCCCCAGGTTCCGTGTGACATCCTTCTCGGACCGATGACATCCCTCCGCGCCCTGCCGCCGCCGGCGCGGCCCGCGACGACGTCGTCCTGGGGAGCCCGGCCGCGGTGAAGCTGCACACGCGCCTGCTCGTGGCGCTCGCCCTCGGCTTCGCGCTCGGCGCCCTCGCCCACGGATACGGCGATTCGGCCGCCATCGAGACCCTGGGCACCCACGTACTGCGGCCCATCGGGCAGGTATTCCTGCGGTCGATCTTCATGATCGTCGTGCCCATGGTCTTCTCGGCCCTGGTCATCGGCGTCTACGAACTCGGGCGCGAGCACGGCATCGGCGGCGTGGCCGGCCGCACGCTCGGCTTCACGGTGATCCTGAGCGGCAGCGCCGTGGTGATCGGCATGCTGCTGGTCAACCTGTTGCAGCCAGGGGCCGGCGTGGACCTGGGTGTAGCCGGGGCGGCGGGTGTCGAGGCGCTGCGGGCGAACGCGGCCGCCGCGCAGCCGCTGAGCGACATCATCATCGAGCTCATTCCACGCAACCCGCTCGAGTCCGCCGTGCGCGCCCTCGACGGCGAGATGCTGCCGCTCATGGTGTTCGCCGTCATCTTCGGCGCGGCGGTGAGCATGGCGCCCGCGGGCGACGACGGCCGGAACGTCCTCGTCCGCGTGCTCGAGCAGGTGTTCGAGGCTTGCATGCACATCGTGGACTTCGCCATGAAGCTGGCGCCGATCGCGGTGTTCGCCATCGTGTTCAATACGGCGCGCACGTTCGGGACCGACGTCTTCGCGTCGCTGCTCCTGTACGTGGTGACCGTCGTCGCCGGACTGGCCATCCAGCAGCTGGTGGTCTACAGTGCCCTGCTCTGGAGCGTCGGGCGACGGTCGCCGTGGGCTTTCTTCCACCAGAGCCGCGACGTCTACCTGTATGCCTTTTCGACCGCCTCGTCGAACGCGACGCTGCCCCTCTCGCTCGAGGTGGCCGAGACGCGCCTGGGTCTGCCGGCCCGCATCTCGCGCTTCGTGCTGACCGTCGGCTCGACCGCCAACCAGAACGGCACGGCGCTGTTCGAGGGCGTCACCGTCCTGTTCCTCGCCCAGGTGTACGGGCTCGATCTCAGCCTCGGGCAGCAGACACGCGTGATGCTCATGTCGATCGTGGCCGGCGTGGGCACGGCCGGCGTGCCGGGCGGGTCCCTGCCGATGGTGATGATCGTCGCGCAGTCGGTGGGCGTGCCCGTCGAGGGCATGGCCCTCGTCCTGGGCGTAGACCGGTTCCTCGATATGTGCCGCACGGCCGTCAACGTCGGCGGCGACCTGGTGGTGGCGGCCCTCGTCAGCCGATCGGCAACGCACGCGGACGCCTGACCCCTCTCCTCACGCTCCGGAACCTGCATGGACACTCTGATCGACATCTTCCTCCACGTGGACGAACACCTCGCCGACATCACAGTGCGGTTCGGGCCGTGGGTGTACGGGCTGCTCTTCGCCGTGGTCTTCGCCGAGACGGGCCTGGTCGTCACGCCGTTCCTGCCCGGCGACTCGCTGCTGTTCGCCGTGGGTACGCTCGGGGCCACGGGGGTGCTGGATCTCCGCCTCAGCATCGGGCTGCTGCTCGTGGCCGCCATCGCCGGCGACGCGGTGAACTACGCCGTGGGACGCTACGTCGGACCGCGGGTCTTCAGCGCGTCGGGCGACGCCGGCACGTGGGGCCGCCTGCTCAATCGCGACCACCTCGACCGGGCGCACGCGTTCTTCGAGCGCTACGGCGGCAAGGCGGTGATCCTGGGCCGGTTCGTCCCCATCGTCCGGACGTTCGTCCCGTTCGTGGCGGGAGCCGGCGCGATGACGTACTCGAAGTTCGCCCTCTACAACGTCGCAGGGGCCGTGTTGTGGGT
>JABFRY010000307.1 GCA_013140955.1 Acidobacteriota bacterium | reverse complement strand
CGACGCCGAGCTCGCCCTCCCACTCGATCTGCGTCCGCTGCGGCGGCAGCCGCACGGCCTCGCCGTGCGCCACGATGGCTGCAGGGGCCTTCAGGAACATGAATGGGTTCCAGCGTGTGTCCCCCGCCTCTCGCTGCCAGATGCCGGGGGCGCTGGTCGTGCCCGGCAGGGCGGCGCCGGCCGTGGGGGCCTGCTGGCCCGGCGACCCTTCCCGCACGCGCGCCATCTCGATGTCGTGCTCGCGGTAGTTGACGGCCACGTTGAGCATGGTCGTCGGATACAGGATGGGCGGCAGGACCCGCAGGCTGGCGAGATCGAGCACCCAGGCCGGACGTGCCGCGACGGGGGCCTGGCGGGCCGCGGCCACGATCTGGACGATGCGCGCCCGCAGCCCCTGGTCGTAGCGGGCGATGAGCGACTTCATGTCGGCGGGAGCCGCCAGCGTGGAGTCGCCGAGCGCGGTGTGCGCCGCCGCGAGATCCACCACGCGTACGTCATCGAGGACGACACCCACGAACGGGGCGCCGTCGCGTTCGAACGTGCCGACCCTGAAAGGGACGACCTGCGGCGTCTGGGCACTGAGCACGGCCGCGGCGAGGGCGCTCACGACGGCGAGGACGAACGAACCGAGTCGCGTCATGCGTCCAGCTCCTGTCTCGGGTGAGGGCGCGCGCCGACGGCGCCCAGGTTCAGGGCGGCGATGGTAGCACCGCTCCCGCCGGGGCGTCAGCCCCTGGGCGGGGTGCCCTGGCGGCGCACCGGACAGGTGTCGCAACTGATCGGCGTCCCGTCCGGCCCGAGCACTTCCGGACCGCCGCAGGACCCGCGCAGGCAGCGGTTCGACACCACCACGCCCACCGACATGAAGAGCATGGCGACCCCGATGACGACGATGGCGAGCAGCACGAGCATCATGGCGTGGGGGCTCCCAGGGCGTCGAAGCCGGGCGTGGAGCGGTCCTCGAATGTCCCGTCCGGACGGCGCACGATGAGGAGCGCGGCGAGGTCGAGGTCGCGGGCCAGGCGCAGGCCCTCGTCGGGACCGAGCACCATCAGCGCGGTCGCGAGCGCATCGGCCCGCACGCCCCGCGTGTCCACGACGGTGGCCGAGGCCAGGGCGTGGGACACCGGATGGCCGCTGCGTGGATCGACGATGTGCGAGAGACGCTGGCCGTCCACCTCCCGGAAGTTGCGGTAGTCGCCCGAGGTGGCGATGGCGGCGTCGAGCAGGGGCACGATCCGGCCGATGGCGCGGCGTCCCGGGTCGGGCACCTCCACCGCGATCTGCCAGGGACCGCCGCGGATGCTCGCTCCCCGCGTCACCATTTCGCCCCCCACGTCCACGAGGAACCGTCCCAGGCCCTCGGCCTCGAGCAGCGCCGCGACACGATCGGCGGCGTAGCCGGGCACCAGCCCCGACACGTCGCACTGCAGTTCGGGCACGAGCTTCCGCACCCACATCCCGTCAGGGTCCAGCACGAGGTGCGCCATGCCCGTGGTGCGCTGCAGGCGCTCGATGAGGACTGGGTCCGGCGCGGCAGCGGTGTCGTCACCGGTCCCGAACCCCCAGGCCTCGACGAGCGGCCCCACCGTGACGTCGAATGCCCCGCCCGTCTGGCGGGCCAGTTCGTCGGCCCAGCGCAGCACAGCTGCGGTGTCAGCGGACACGGCGAACGGCTCGGTGCTGTGCGAGCGGTTGAAGCGCGAGAGCTCCGACGCGGGATCCCAGGTCGAGAGCAGACGCTCGAGGCGCCCCAGCTCGTCGCGCACGGCGGCGTCAAGCCTGGCGCGCAGCGCGCCGTCGGCATCGCTGCCCGGCACGACCACCGCGACGCGCCAGCCGGCGCCCATCGTGGGGCCGGACATCTCGAGCAGGGTGTCTGCCGGCTCCCGCGCGCACCCCGCTCCCGTCAGGGCGAGCGTCAGCAGGGCGAGGGCGGCAGTACGCATGTCGTCACCCGAAATCGTCGAACAGGATGTTCTCGCGCTCCACGCCGAGGTTGCCGAGCATCGTCATGCAGGCGGCCAGCATCGGCGGGGGCCCGCACAGGTAGTACTCCACGTCCTCGGGCGCCGGGTGCTGCTGCAGGTACTCGCGGAGCAGCACCTCGTGGATGAACCCGGTGTGCCCCGTCCACTGATCCTCCGGCTGGGGCTCCGACAGCGCGAGGTGCCACGAGAAGTTCGGGTAGTCCCTGGCGATGGCGTCGAAGTCGTCCACGTAGAACGCCTCGCGCAGGCTCCGCGCGCCGTACCAGAACGACACCCGACGATGCGTGGCGAGCCGCTTGAACTGGTCGAAGATGTGCGAGCGCATGGGCGCCATGCCCGCACCGCCACCGATGAAGACCATCTCCGCCTGCGTCTCCCGGGCGAAGAACTCCCCGAACGGCCCGGAGATGGTGACCGTGTCGCCGGGTTTGAGGCCGAAGATGTACGACGACATCTTCCCCGGCGGAATGTCCTCGGGGCCGCGCGGCGGGGGCGACGCGATCCGGACGTTGAGCATGATGATGCCGCGCTCCTCCGGGTAGTTCGCCATGGAATAGGCACGCGACACCGGCTCGTCCACCGACGACACGTAGCGCCACATGTTGAAGCGGTCCCAGTCGCCCCGGTACTCGGGCTCGACGTCGAAGTCGCCGTACTGCACCACGTGCGGGGGACACGCGATCTGGATGTAGCCGCCGGCGCGGAACGGCACGGACTCGCCGGCCGGGAGCTCGAGCACCAGCTCCTTGATGAAGGTGGCGACGTTGTGATTGGAGCGGACACGGCACTCCCACTGGCGGACCGAGAAGATCTCGGGCTCCAGCTCGATGTGCATGTCGCTCTTCACCTTCACCTGGCACGACAGCCGCACCCCGCTCTTGGCCTCTCCTCGCGAGACGTGCGTCTTCTCGGTGGGCAGGAGCGACCCGCCCCCGTCGTGCACGTGCACCTTGCACACGCCGCACGTGCCCTTGCCGCCGCAGGCCGAGGGGATGAAGATGCGGTTCGCGGCGAGCGTGCCGAGCAGGGTGCCGCCGGCGGGCGTGACGATGGCCTTCGCGTCGTCGTCGTTGACCACGATGCGCACGTCGCCGGTCGCCACCAGCCGGCTCCGCGCCACGAGCAGCAGGCCCACGAGCGCCAGGATGACGCCCGTGAACATGCCGACGCCCATCGCGATGGTCTGCATGGCCTACAGCTGGATTCCGGCAAATGCCATGAAGCCGATGGCCATGAGCCCGGCGATGATGAACGTGATACCCAGCCCGCGCAGGCCCGCCGGCACGTTGCTGTAGCGCATGCGTTCCCGGATGGCGGCCAGGGCCACGATGGCCAGCGCCCAGCCGGCGCCCGAGCTGAGGCCGTACACCACGCTCTCGGCCAGGGTGTAGGAGCGCTCCACCATGAAGAGCGAGCCCCCCAGGATGGCGCAGTTGACCGCGATGAGCGGCAGGAAGATGCCGAGCGTCGTGTAGAGCGCGGGCACGTGCCGATCGAGCGTCATCTCCACGACCTGTACGACGGCGGCGATGGTCCCGATGTAGGTGAGAAAGCCGAGGAACGTGAGGTCGTAGCTGGCCAGCGCCGGGCTGATCCAGGCGAGGGCACCTTCCTTCAGCAGGTACTGGAAGATGAGGTTGTTGAGCGGCACCGTGATCGTCTGCACCACGAGCACGGCGAAGCCCAGCCCGATGGCCGTCTCCACCTGCTTCGACACGGCGAGGAACGAGCACATGCCCAGGAAGAACGCCAGGGCCAGGTTCTCGACGAAGATCGCGGTCATCGCGATGCTGAGGTAGTGCTCCATGTCAGGCCTCCGGCGCCTCGACCTGCGACGGCTTCCACGTCCGCAGGGCCCAGATGAAGAGTCCGATCAGGAAGAAGGCGCCCGGCGCCAGCACCATCAGGCCGTTGGGCGTGTACCAGCCGCCGTCGGCCACCAGCGCCAGGACGGGCCAGCCGAAGAAGGACCCGGCCCCGAGCACCTCGCGGAAGGCCCCCACACCCAGCAGGATCAGGCCGTATCCGAACCCGTTCCCCACGCCGTCGAGGAAGCTGAGACCGGGCGGGTTCTGCATGGCGAACGCCTCGGCCCGGCCCATCACGATGCAATTGGTGATGATGAGACCCACGAACACCGACAGCTGCCGCGACACGTCGAACAGGTAGGCCTTGAGGACCTGGTCCACCACGATCACCAGCGAGGCGATGACTGTCAGCTGCACGATGATGCGCACGTTCGAGGGAATGCGGTTGCGCAGCAGGCTGACGAAGAAGTTCGACGACCCCGTCACGAAGATCACGGCCACCGCCATCACGACGGCGGTCTGCATGCGGGTCGTCACCGCCAGCGCCGAGCAGATGCCGAGCACCTGCAGGGCGATCGGGTTGGTGTTGAACAGCGGGTCCACGAGGACGTCATGCGCCTTGCTCACCGCGCACCTCCTTCCTGAGCTGGTCCAGATAGGGACCGAATCCTTGCGGCCCGAGCCAGAACCGCAGCATCGCCGAGACGCCGCGGCTGGTGAGGGTCGCGCCCGACAGACCGTCCACGCGGTGCGGGTCCTGCTCGGGCGGCCCGGCCGAGCCCCGGATCACCTGGATGGCCACGTCCCCCTCGTCGTCGAACACTTCCCGGCCGGGCCAGAGGGCCTTCCAGCGCGCCGAGTCGACCTCACCGCCCAGGCCGGGCGTCTCGCCGTGCTGGTAGAAGGTCAGGCCGCGAACCGTGTTCAGATCGGCGCCGAGCGCCAGGAAGCCGTACATGGTGGACCACAGGCCCTTCCCCTCGATGGGCAGCACGAGGAGCGAGAGACGGCCGTCCGCGTCGAGCTGCTTGTAGACCACGGCGTGGTGCGCCACGCGCGTCACCTGGGCGGGGTTGGGTTCGACGGCGCGGCTCAGGTCCGGCGAGGCTACGGCGCGACGCGCGTCGTAGCCGCTCACGTCGAACGACGGATCCTCTTCGCCCGTGCGGAGGTCCACGGCCACGGCGGTGAACGAGGCGAAGCGTCGTTCCACCTCCTCGGCCGACACGGTCTCGTCCTCGCCGAGCACCCCGGCGGCGCGCAGCACGTTGCGGCGTCGGTCGAGCTCGCTGTTGGAGTCCTGCCGGTCGCGCAGGACGACCGCGGCGCTCGACACGAGCACCGCGCACACCACGCACACGATCGCCGAGAACAGCAGCGTATAGCGGGCGCCGCTACGGGAGGCTGACACGCCGGCGCCTCCTCTCGACGTTGGCGCGCACGACGAAGAAGTCGATCGTGGGCGCGAAGACGTTCATGAACAGAATGGCGAGCATCATGCCCTCGGGGTACGCGGGGTTGATCACGCGAATGAGTACCGTGAGCACGCCGACCAGGGCGCCGAACACCCAGCGCCCGGTGTCGGTCTGTGCGGCCGTCACCGGATCGGTGGCCATGTACACGGTGCCGAACGCCCAGCCGCCGAGGACCATGTGCCACCAGAACGGCACGGCGAAGTACGGGTTGGTGACCGAGCCCACCCCGTTCAGCAGCGCGGCCGCCGCCACCGTGCCAATCGCCACGCCCAGCATCACGCGCCACGAGCCGATGCCGGTCACCACGAGCAGCACGGCACCGAGCAGGCAGGCCAGCGCCGAGGTCTCCCCCATCGAGCCTGGCACGAAGCCCAGGAAGGCGTCCCACCAGGACACGTCGGCGAGCGCCGCCATGCCCTGTTCGCTCGCACCGGCCAGGAGCGTCGCGCCGGTCACGCCGTCGGCCACACCGGCCGCCACCCAGATGTTCCCGGACATCTCCGCCGGGTACGCGAAGAACAGGAACGCCCGCGCGGTGAGGGCGGGGTTGAGGATGTTCATCCCCGTCCCGCCGAAGATTTCCTTGCCGATGACCACGCCGAACGAGGTGCCGAGCGCCACCTGCCAGAGCGGAATGCCCGCGGGCAACGTGAGGGGAATGAGGAGCCCGGTGACGAGGAATCCCTCGTTGAGCTCGTGTCGCCGCACCTGGGCGAACAGGCCCTCCCAGAGCCCTCCGACAGTGTATGTCGTGAGCAGCACGGGCACGAAATACAGCGCGCCGTGCACGAGGCACGCGACCAGATCGCCCGAGGCGAACGACAGCCCCAGCCATTCCATCGCCTGCGTCTGCCAGGTGTCGCGCGGCGCGGCGCCGGCCTCGATGGCGCGGTGCGCCTGGAGGCCCGTGTTGTAGATGGCCATCGCCACGGTGCCGAGCAGCGACACCACCACCAGCGACATGATGCGCTTGAGGTCGATCGCGTCGCGCACGTGCGACGGGCCCTCGGTCACCATGCCCGGCGTGTACAGGAACGTGTCCACCGCCTCGTAGAGCGGGTAGAACCGCTCGAGCGACCCGCCCTTGTGGAAGCGTGGCGCCACCCCGTCCAGCAGCCGTCGCAGCATCAGCCCTCCACCTCGAGGCGCGTCAGCACCTGCCGCAGGTACGGACCGTAGGTGTGCTTGCCGGGGCACACGAACGTGCAGAGCGCCAGGTCTTCCTCGTCGAGCTCGAGGCAGCCGAGCGCCTCGGCCCGCTCCACGTCGTCGGTGAGCAGGGCTTTGAGGAGGAACGTGGGCTGGATGTCGAAGGGCATCACGCGCTCGTACATGCCGATGGGGACGATGGCGCGCGGCGAGCCATGCGTGGTCGTCGTCAGCGGCAGGGCACGCGCCGGGAGCAGTCGCGACGCGAACGCGCCGATCGACGAGAAGCGATCGAAGCCCGGCATGGCCCAGCCGAGCAGCGTCCGCTCACGATCCTCCGGCAACGCGGCCACCTGCTGGTGGTAGCGCCCGAGGTAGCCGGTCACCTCGCCGGCCGCGACACGGCCGGACAGGATCGATCCGGACAGGACGCGGACGCGCGACGTGCTCCCCTGTTCCCCGCCTGGTGCCCCGTCTGGAGTGCCGTCCTGTGCACCGTGCAGTTCCCCCTTCACCAGCTCGTCCACGGAGGCGCCGAGCCGGGTCTCCACGAGCCGCGGCGTGCGGACGGCAGGCCCAGCCAGCGACACCGTCCGCCACGGATCGAGTGTGCCGGTCGCGAAGAGCCGTCCGATGGCCAGCACCTCCTGCAGGCCCAGGTGCCACACGAGGCGCCCGCGGCCCACCGGGTCGAGCCGGTGAATGTGCAGCCCCACGGTGCCCGAGGGATGCGGACCGGCGAAGCGCTCGTGGCGGACGCGGTCGAGGCCCGGCACCCCGAGCGGGGCGTCCGCGGCGGTGCAGACGAACACCGGGCCGTCGGTGAGACGGGTGAGTGCGGCCAGGCCCGTCTCGAAGTCGCCCGCGCGATCGCCGAGCACCACGTCCATCGACGGCGCGAGCGGGTCGGTATCGACGGCGGTGACGAAGATCGAGCGGGGCCGCGTGGCTGGATCGGCCACGCGCGAGAAGGGCCGCGCCCGCAGCGCCGTCCAGAGCCCCGACTCGACCAGGAGGTCCCGCACGCCATCGGCGTCGAGCGCCGACGGGTGCTTGCCGGTGTGGGCCGCAAAGGACACCTGCGCGCCACGGCCGGCCTGCTCGTCGTCGGACAGCCGGATGACCAGCGATCTGAACGCGCGACGCTCGCCGCGGTGCACGGCTACGACGGTGCCGGCACCGGGCGCGGTGTAGCGCACGCCCGGACGCTTCTTGTCCTCGAAGAGGAGCTGCCCGCGGGTGACCGTATCGCCTGGAGCCACGTGGAGCGTCGGCTTCAGACCGACCGAGTCGTCGGCCAGCAGCGCCACGTGAGACACGTCGCGACGACCGCCGACGCGCGGCTCGGGCTCACCCGTCACGGGCACACGAAGTCCACGTCGAATCTGATGGGTCATGAAAGGCAGCCGACCGGGCCGCCCGCTGAGTCTGCGTCAACGGCGCCCACAGGGTCAAGGCAGCGGCCGACGAAAATGTTCCACCAGCCGACCGGCCCGCGGCTCACCACTGGGGCGCCGCGATCGTCAACACGCCGATGACGACATGGTCGTTGCGTCGACGGCCTGCGGGCAACGTGGACCGTTCCCAGATGTAGCCGGCCTCTGCCACGAGCCAGGGCGACACGCGGCGCATCACGCCGCCGTACAGCCGGTTCCGGTCGTAGCCCCGTTCGGGGCCGAGACCCGTGTCGTCCAGGGTCAGCATCAGCTCGTCGTAGGCCGCGAGGCTCCACGTGCCGGTCGTCCCGAGCGGGCGCTGGGCGCGCGTGAGGAGCCGCAGGCGGTGCGACGTGTCGCGCCAGGGCTCGAGCCACCGCTGCTCGAGAC
>JABFRY010000054.1 GCA_013140955.1 Acidobacteriota bacterium | reverse complement strand
TGGCGGTCCTGTTGCGCCGGCGGGCAGTCCGAAGGCTGAGGACGCGGGGCGCTCAGGGCTGCGCGTGGTCGCGTCCGTCGACAGACGCGTCCGGCGGCACGGCCCCTGGATCGGCCGGCGTCCCGACGCTGCGGTAGTCGTAGAGGTCGAGCCCCGTCTTCTCTTCCACGGCTCGCGTGACGTCCTCGAGCGCGAGGGGCATCCATCGCGCCATGTCGAGCGACAGGTGGTTGCGCCAGTCGCCGGGACGTCCCTGCCGGAAGTGATTGCCGGGGTCCGCCTCGCCTGCGGCGCGGCCCGCGAGGGCGTCGAAGGCGCCGGCCGCCACCACGCGTGCCACGGTGTCGGGTGACGCGTCCACGCCCAGGAAGGTGAGCAGCGCCGTCACGGTGCCGTGCGGGTCGGCTGACAGTCGTTCGTACGTGAGCACGTGCAGGGGGCCCGGCATCGCCACCAGGCCTTCGTAGTCCTGCCGCACGCGGGCCACGTACTCGCGCGCGAGGTCATCCGACATGTGCGCGCCGGGCGCGGTCCGTCCCTTTCGCTGCTGGTGGAAGAAGAACGAGACGGCGCGGTCCCGCGGGTCCCGCAGGATGCAGACCTTGCGGACGCCCGGGTACAGCGCGTCCACCAGCGCGGGGTAGTGCACCGTCTCGGTCGTCTTCTCGCCGACCACGGGCTTGCCGGACTTCGTGCGCTGTTCGTCGCAGTAGCGGTTGAAGCGTGCGCGCAGGCGTTCGACCAGCAGGTCGCGCTCCCCGGCGGTGGCCGGCGCGCGCGCGGGCACGATGTCGGCGAAGTAGCCATCCAGCTTGCCCTTCATCGACTTCCGGAACCCCGCGAAGTCGGTGTCGAGCCTGGCCAGGATGTCGAACAGGTGGGCTTCGCCCGTCCCATCGGCCCGTCCGGGCCGTGGCGGGAAGCATCGGACAACCGGGTGGGCGTCGAGCAGCGCCGTGAGCCAGTAGGAGCCGCTCTTCTGCATGCCGATGACGAAGAAGTCGGGCGGGGGCGGAGCCGCGGCGCGGGCCGCCGCAACCGTGGCGGTCAGGTCCATCACATCACCGGTGTCCGCGACGACATCTCCCCCAGCGACGGTACTGGCAGCGACGCTGCCCGCAGCCGCAGCACCGGCAGCGACGCCACTGGCAGCGCCACGAGCTGCAACGGCAACGGCAGCGCTCGCGGCGACCTGTTCCGCTTCCGCACCGGAGGCGGTACGGCCGACATCGCTGAACGTGGCGGCCATCTCCAGATAGGCACGGGCGTCGAACGCGAGAAAGAGTTCGGCGTGCGCCTTCGCGCGCCTGGGGTACTTCGCGCCCTTCAGGTAGTACGAGTTGGAGATGTCACGGCCCATCGCGAGATAGGCGTAGTCGCGATACGCGTTCTGCGTGGCCCAGCGGGCGTTCAGGGCGTACTTGCGCTTCCACACCTGCGTGACGTCCACCACGCGGTTGCCCGGCAGGCGGGTCGTGATCTGGTAGCCCCAGACCTCGACGCGCTTGCCGATCGGCCGGATCCGGTGCGCGGCGAGCAGCAGGTCGTTGACGCGGCGATGCTCGGTCGGCTGTTCGAAGAAGACCGGCAGGAAGATCGTATCCGGGTCGAAGGTCTGGATCTCGGCAGCCAGGCGGGCGCCGCCTTCGGCGGGGATCCCCTGCGTCCGGCTCGGATAGTCCAGGAACACCGGTTCAACGCCCGCGAGCGAGGTCCAGACGGCCGTGGCCTCATCCCGGCGCCAGCGGGCGATCTCGGCGGGGTCCTCGGGTCCGAGACGCGTCGCGCCGTCGGTCGAGTACATCACCCGAAAGGTGGCGCCCGCCATGCGGCACAGCAGAAAGGTGCCGCCGGCCCCGATGATCTCGTCGTCCTGGTGCGCGGCGAGCACCAGGATGCGGCGCCCCGCGGGAATGCCCTGCGCGCGCGGGAGGTCGTCGCCGAGGACCCCGCTGTCGAGCATGCGGGTGGCGAGATCGGGCGAGTCGAGGTGTGAGAGCAGCGCCGTCCACGCGGCCCGTGGCTTGCTCGAGCCGGAGGACTTGGCGGCCTGTGCGTCGGCCGGTACGGTGCCTTCCGCCAGCCGCGCGCACTCGAGACTCCACTCGCTGAGCGCGGCGGCGAGCCGGCGCATGAGCGCGACCCGCGCGATCTTCAGGCGTCTGGTGAGTGGGACGGACAAGCTCGCATCTTGAATCCGAATCCGGCGGGGGGTCAACCCGCTTGTATGATGCGTCGGGCGATCCCGCCATTTTCCGAGCGATGCACAACCGCGTCCTGCATGTCGGCCTGGCCTGTCTGGCCTATGCGGTCCTGGCACTCGGCCAGCCGCTGCTGCCCGCCGTGCTCGCGGCCCTCTACGTGGTGGCGACGACGCTTCCGCTGCTCCAGCTGCTCGCGCCGGCTGGTGAACGGACGCAGTACTCGCTCGTCCTGATCCATGCCGCCATCGGCGTCTCGCTGCCAGGCCTCGCGGTGCTCGTGGCGGCCGCGCAGGGTGCGCCGCCCTGGACGGGCCTGGCCCTCTACGGAGCCGGCCTGTACGGCGCGTGGCTGGTGCGTGCGCGCCAGGACCGTGGCGGCCACGCGCCGTAC
>JABFRY010000175.1 GCA_013140955.1 Acidobacteriota bacterium | reverse complement strand
ATCTCCTGGTATGCACTAGGTGTCAAGACCCCGTTCACAAACACTGTGCAAGGGGTAGTCAAGGATGAGCCGAAGAGTCGGAAATTGCACGTCCGTAATTGTCTGACACCGCTGGCGCGCCGGCGGGTATCAGGGGGCGGAGACGCTGGGAGCCGAAACGGTTGAACGGGGAGGGGAGAGGGGCTGGAGGCGAGGGGGTGCCGGGCCGGCGACGGTGGGTGATCTGGGGTGGATGACGGGATTCGAACCCGCAACATCCGGAGCCACAGTCCGGCGCTCTACCCTTGAGCTACACCCACCATGCGGTCGAACGGGTATGGTAGCACGGCCGTGTCCCGACTACGGCCGTGTCGAGGAGACCACCTCCGCAAGGCTGCCGTTTTCCACGCGCAGCACCGACGGCTGGATACGGCCCGACTGGTCGGCCTTCGCCTCGTACATCAAGCGGTCCGCGCGGGCCAGCAGATCCTGCGCGAGGTCGCGCGCCAGGTGGCGTCGATCGGTCACCGGCCCGAGCTGCAGACACACGATGCCGATGTCCACGTTGACCGGCTTCTCGGCCAGGCGGCGATCCTCGCTCGCCCAGTCGTAGCCGTTGACCGCGCCCCTGAAGCGCTCCGCGATGACCCCGGCCGACTCGGGCTGCTCCAGGTCCGGAATGAGGAAGCAGAATTCGTCGCCCCCGAAACGGGCGTGCAGTTCCTGCTGCGACGATCCGCGCCGCGCTTCCTGCGCCATGAGGTCGTCCGAGCGAATCTGCTCTCGAAGCAGGCGCGCCACACGATCGATGATGCGATCGCCGAGCTGGTGGCCCAGCGTGTCGTTGTACCACTTGAACGCGGTGATATCGACCAGGCCGACGGCGCACCAGCGGCCTCGCTGCTCGATGGCAAGAAAGGCTTCGAGCTGTTCGATGAAGCGGCGAAAATTCATCAACCGCGTCTTCGGATCCTGGTGGGCACGGTCGGTGAGCTCGTTGACCAGATCCTCGAAGTACCGCGTGATGCTGCTAACGGTTTCGTCCCGGGCTGAGAGCTCTTCCTGCAGGCGGCTCAGCCGCTCGCCGAATCCCACGGAGACGGCCTGGATGGCTTCCTGCTTGGATTCCTGCCAGCGGCGTTCATACTGCTGCAGGACGGCGTCGAACGCCTCGAGGAGTGCGCGCTCCTGACCGGCGGCCAGCGCCAGGTGTGTCTTCACCCACGCGTGCAGGTCGCCGCGGCTGCGGGGAAGCTCGTTACCGGAGTCCACGGGTCATGCGCCTCATGTGCCGTCCTCAGATGACGGCGGCTGAACTACAAACCCCGTACCGTGCGTCTTCGCACGGAGGAGCTGTCGAGATGGAATCGTCCCCGGTCATGCACCCACGCGAGCAGGCCCCCTGGCGGGGCGACAAGATGGGCAAGGCTACGCTGTTCGAGTCGGCCCGGCTCCTCGTGGGGCTCAACGCCTTCGAGCCTGGGCAGGAGCATGCCGTCCACAGTCACGCCGGGATGGACAAGCTCTACTACGTGATCGACGGTGCAGGTACGTTCCTGATGGCTGGCCGCGAACTGCCCATGCGAGCCGGCGAGATGCTCGTCGCGCCAGACGGGATACCCCACGGCGTGAGGAACGACTCGGCCGCGCGCCTGCTGGTGCTCGTGGTGCTCGCGCCTGCACCGTGAAGAAATTGCTCGACTGTCTCCCGACACTACAAACGCGCGCGCCGGTCGGCGGCCGTGGTGCCGAGGATGCGTGTTCGACGCTCGTGCGGCTCGATGTGACCGCAATTGAGACACGTCCACGCTGGCTGGTGGTGACTGAGTGCCCGGCGGCTGCCGGCGGGCGCGTGCGGATCTCCGGCCACGATTGCCGTCGGCCAGTAGAAGGCCAGACCTCCACAGCGCACACACTCTTTGCTTTCCGAAGGCTGCTGGTCGTAGTCGAGCATCCGCATGTCCACTCTGATGACGATGAGGTTACAGCAATCGCCGTACCGCGTATTCAGCTCCGGAGCGTTCGAGCCGATACGCTACACTGCCTCCTGCGCGTGCGCCCGTAGCTCAGCCGGATAGAGCATCGGCCTTCTAAGCCGAGGGTCGCAGGTTCGAGTCCTGCCGGGCGCGCCAAACCCCCGTTATCTCCCCTGTTCCTGCCTCATCCAGGTCCCGCCATGCCGCCGCCGGCCCCTCGCGTGGCGCAGCGAATTGCGACACCCCTGACGTTCCTTGATCCCGGTACCCCACAGGAATCTGGCGCCGCCAGCCAAGTTCTTGGCCGTGGAAGTCGTCGCCAGCGCAGACTATGGTCTGGTCCGAGGCCGTTCGGTAGACTGTGGTGCCATCGCCTGTAGCGGCAGGATACTCGACCGTGTGCTTCCCGTGCGCTGGGCACCTTATCGCGATGGTGTGCGATGTCCGTCCAGCGTTTCTCCTGCGCGGCCACCCACGGCTTCGAGCGGCTGACGGGTGCGACGAAGCGTGCAAGACGCTGCCGATCTGCACAGAACGCACGCACGCGGACGGTGAGGCCGGTCGGGGCCATGGGATGATGGCACCGGACGGACGGAGACGGATCACACCCATGAGCGACGAGCTTCTCCAGCAGTTGGCCACCC
>JABFRY010000167.1 GCA_013140955.1 Acidobacteriota bacterium | reverse complement strand
CGCTGTACATGATCGCCGGCGCGTGGTCGGGCCACATCGGCACCAGCTTCAGCTCCATCGAGATCATGAGCTGGCTCTTCCTCAACGAGATCCGCAACCTGGAGCTCGGGCCCGAGGCGTGCGACATCTTCTTCTCCTCGAAGGGCCACGACGCGCCTGCGCTCTACGCGGTGCTGCTGGGCCTGGGCCTGCTCGACGAGGAACAAGTGCACTGCCTGCGCCGGATCGACGGGCTGCCGGGCCATCCGCACGTCGAGACGCCGTACGTGCAGGCCAACACCGGGTCGCTCGGCATGGGCATCTCGAAGGCCAAGGGCGCCGTGCTGGCCAACCGCCTCCTGGGCCGTGACCAGCGCGTGTATTTGCTGACCGGGGACGGTGAGCTCCAGGAAGGCCAGTTCTGGGAGTCGCTGGGCTCGGCAGCCAACCTCGGGCTCGGCGAGATCGTGGCCATCGTGGACCACAACAAGATCCAGTCCGACACCTGGGTCTCGCACGTCAGCGACCTCGGGGATCTGGAGGCGAAGCTCGCCGCCTTCGGGTGGCACGTGAGCCGCTGCGACGGGCACGATCTCGCCGCGCTCGAGCGGACTTTCCGGGCGCTCGACGGCGTGACGGATCGCCCGAAAGTGATCGTGGCCGATACCGTGAAGGGCCGGGGCGTGAGCTTCATGGAGGGCCCGTCGATGGCCGCAGGCGACCTCTACGTCTATCACTCCGGCGCGCCGCCCGAAGACGCGTATATGGCCGCCCTGGCCGAACTGCGGGCGAGTGCCGACCACGCCCTCGCGGCCCTGGGCCTCGGCCCGCTTCGCACCGAGACCCGCCTGCGCAACCCGCGTCGCGAGCCGCGCCTGACGCAGAACCTGGTGGCCGCCTACGACCGGGCCATCGTGGCGGCGGGAGAGCGGCACCCCCACCTGATGGCGCTCGACGCAGACCTCATCAAGGACTGCGGCCTCATCACCTTCTCGAAGCGCTTCCCGGACCGGTTCGTCGAATGCGGCATCGCGGAACAGGACATGGTGTCGATGGCGAGCGGCATGGCGCGTCGCGGCGTGCTGCCGGTCGTGCACTCGTTCGCGTGCTTCCTGTCCGCCCGCCCCAACGAGCAGATCTACAACCAGTGCAGCGAGGGGTCGAAGGTCGTCTACGTCGGCTCGCTGGCGGGCCTGCTGCCCGGCGGGCCCGGGCACTCGCACCAGTCGGTGCGCGACATCTCGGCCCTCGGCGCCGTACCCGGCCTCGCCCTGGTGGAGCCCGCGACGGAGGCCGAGGTGGAAGCGCTGTTCGAGTACCTGGTGCAGGTGGAGCCGGGCAGCGCCTACCTGCGGCTCGTGTCCGTGAAGTGGCCCGTGCCGTTCTCCTATCCGGCCGGCCACGTGGTGCGGTCGGGGCAGGGCTGGGTGGCGCGGCCGGGCACCGACGCGGTGGCCTTCGGCTACGGCCCGTGGATGCTGGCCAACGCCTGCGAGGCGGCCGACGCGATCGAGGCGGCAACCGGTCAGTCGATCCGTGTCGTGAACCTGCCGTGGCTCAACCGCGTGGACGCCGCCTGGCTGCGCGAGGTGATTGGCACGTGCCGATCGGTCATCACGCTCGACAATCACTACCTGCACGGCGGGCAGGGCGAGATGCTCGGCGCCGCGATCGCGGAGCTTGGGCTCGTGCCCACGGTGCGGCTCACCCGCGTGGGCGTGAGCGAACTTCCCGAGTGCGGCACCAACGACGAGGTGCTCGCGTACCACGGCCTCGACGTGCCGGGCCTCGTCACCCGGCTGCGGCAGGCCGTGCCGCAGGTGGCCTGACGGAGCAGGCGGCAACCGCATGACAACGCTTTTCTGGGACATCGACGGGACACTCCTCACCACCGGTCGTGCGGGCGTGTTCGCCTGGAACGACGCCGTGCTCGAGGTCACCGGCCACACGTTCGATCTCGCGGCCACCCGTACCGCCGGCCTGACCGACTATCAGATCGGCGTGCGCACGCTGGAGTCGCTGGGGCTCGTCCCGACCGCCGACCTGGTGGCCCGTCTCGTGGGCCGCTACGAAGACCTGCTGCCCGCCAGCCTGCCGAAGAAGCAGGGACAGGTGCTGCCCCACGTGCGCGAGATTCTCGACCACGTTCGGGCGCTGGGTTCGGCCCGGTCCCTCCTGCTCACCGGCAACACGCGGCGTGGGGCCGGGGCGAAGCTCCGGTACTACGGCCTGCTCGACTACTTCCCGGACGGGGCGTTCGCCGAGGATCCATCGGCGCGGTCCACGATTGCCCACCGTGCGCTGGCCCTGGCGCGCGGCCTCGGCAGCGTGCACGAGGAGCAGGTGTTCGTGATCGGCGACACGCCGCACGACGTGGAGTGCGCCAACGCGATCGGCGTCCGCACCATCGCCGTGGCCACGGGTGGCTACTCGGTGGACGAGCTCACGCCGCACGCGCCCTGGCGGGTGTTCGAGGAGCTGCCCCCGCCCGAGGAGTTCGTGCGCCTCATCGCCGAGCCGCGCGTCGCGGCCGGACCGACCGAGCGGGGATGAAACGCGGCATCAGGCGGCTGCCGGCGCTCTGGCGGGCCACGCGGCTCGCCAGGCGGTGGTACCACGCCCGCAC
>JABFRY010000292.1 GCA_013140955.1 Acidobacteriota bacterium | reverse complement strand
CTCGAGCAAGGCGGGTACGTCCAGCCCGGCCTCGTTGGCGACGCCGCCGGCCGCGGCGTGATGATTGCGGCCCGCGAAGCCGCGCGTCACGTGGGCCTCGACATCACGCGTGCCACGGTCGCCGTGCAGGGCTTCGGCAACGTGGGATCGGTGTCCGCCCTGCTGCTGGCCCGGGGGGGCGCGAAGGTGGTGGGGATCACCGACGCGGCCGGCGGCGTCGCCAACGAGGCCGGGCTGGACGTACCCGCCTTGCTCGAGTGGACGGGACGGCACGGGACGATGCGGGGGTTCCCCGGGGGGGAGCCCCTGACCAACCCTCAGCTCTTCGGACTGGACGTGGACGTCCTGATCCCGGCGGCGCTCGAGAACCAGATCACCGTCGAGAACGTCGGCGACATCCGGGCCCGCATCGTCGTCGAGGGCGCCAACGGGCCGACCACGCCGCTCGCCCATCGCCGTCTGCACGAGCGCGGCATCTTCGTCGTGCCCGACATCCTGGCCAATGCCGGCGGCGTGATTACGTCCTACTTCGAGTGGGTGCAGGACCGCCACGGCTACTTCTGGGAAGAGGCGGAAGTGAACGTCCGGCTGGAGCAGAAGCTCTGTGCCGCGTTCGGCGCCGTCCTGGCCACCGCAGAGCGGCACGGTGTAGACATGCGAACCGCGGCCTACATGGTGGCCATCGACCGGGTCGGGACGGTGACCCGGATGCGCGGCATGTACGCCTGAGCGGATCGGCGCCCGTCAGCTCCCGACCTTGAAGGCCACCAGTTCGGACACGTCGTCCTGGGCCCCGGGCACCGTGATGCGAATCAGATACTCCCCCGGGGGGATCGAGGCCAGCCCGACGTCCACCTGGTGCGTCCCGCCGACACCTGCCGCGGTCACGGGTACGGCGGCCATGTCCTGTCCCGATCGGTTGAGCAGCGTGGCGACGGGCGCGGGTGCACTGGTGCCCGGCGCGTAGACGTCGAAGCGGAGCAGCAGGCGGTCGGTCCGCCTGAACTCGCGGGTGGCCATCGGGACGGCCGTGGCGTCCTGGAGGAGGCCCTGCAACTCGCGCGCGGTGCGCGCCCGGAACACCCGGGGCGTGCTGATCATCACGTCGGTGCCGGTGAGATCGGGCACCTCCACGCGGCGCGTCTCGCGGTCCAGCACGGCGCCGTCTTCCGTTTCGATGGCCAGGCGGAGATCGAGCGTGCCCGGAACGGCATCGAACACGACACGGTGCGCGACGGGTGCCCCCGGTGCGGCCGATGCGGCCGTATTGGCTCCTGCGGAGCCCGCCGCATCCGGCGTCCGTCCCCGGTACACCAGCTCGCCGGCCGCGGTCGCCGCCGTCACCTGCACGCGGCCGGGCGTCTCGCGCCGCGCGCCTGGCGTCCCGGGCAACGCCTGCCAGACCAGCGTCACCTGCGTGCGCCCGCTGGCGGCGCGTTCAGTCCCGACCCACGTCTGGATATAGCGGGCGGCCTGCACCGACGGCGCGATGGAGGCGAGCGCCTGCTGGACCGGCCGGTTCACCTCGGGGGCGGGCGTTGACGCACGCACGCTGTCCGCCACGGTGCCGGCCCAGTACCCGCGGCGCGCCCGCACCCGGACGCCGGGGCGCCGCACGCGGACCGCGATTCCATGGAACTTGCCGTCGGTCGGGGCCGACTCCGAGGTGTAGCCCAGCAGGTAGTAGGCACTGGAATCGCGGAGGATCGACGCCAGGCCCCGATCGAGGTCGTTGCGGTTCACGATGGCGAGCCCATCGGTCTCCTCGGCCATCATCCGCAGCGTGTCCTGCGTGAGGCGCAGCGCGCGTCGGTCCTGCTGCGGTCCGACGTTCTGGTCGATGGAGAACTCGTTGCCCGCCAGCCCCCGGGGGTCGACCGTGTAGAACGACGTGTTGTTGCGGTTGGCGGCGGCGAAGACGTCGCGGAGCCGCGAGATGATGTCGCTCTGGGAAAAGAAACTGAGCGTGTCCTCCATCGAGCTCTGCTCACCGGCCAGCGGATTCCGCGCGTTGGGATTGCCCAGGCCCGGCGCCTCCGCGATGGGATCGCGCAGCTGGGGCGGCAGCATCACCGTCAGGCCCTCCCCCACGTAGACCACGGCCTTGCGCGTCTCCCGCAACGAGCCGAGGCGCACGGAGAGCCCGCTCAACGCGGTCATGACGACCTGGTTGCGGATCTGCTCGACGGTCTCCGCGGGCAATCGCGTGTACCGCTGCTCGAACTCGTTGCGGGGCTGGTAGCGGTATTTCCGGCCCTCGAATCGGCGGATGGCCTCGATGACGCCTCCGTGATCGCGCGTGAGCGCCACCGCGTCGAGCGGGGTGAGCGGCGCCATCACCGCCACCAGATCGTTGGGACCCAGACGGGTCTCGATGAACCGGATCAGCGGCTCCTTCACCTGCAGCGCGGCGCCGAGCTGCGTGTGGTAGTCGTCCAGGAAGAAGACGAAGATGCGGACGTCGTCACGCCCTGCCTCGAGTTCCTCGTCCGCCCGGGTCCGGATGCGCCTCGGCGCCTCGGCCCCGGGGGCCGGGTTGCCATCCACCTCGACGAGGCGGAACTGCTCGACCGACTGGGTGGCGCCATCCTCGAGCACCTCGAAGTCGTCGGCCGACAGGTCCGTGACCGGCCGCCCCTCGTCGTCGGTGACGATGACGTCCACGCGGACGAAGTTGATGCCGCCGGTGAAGGTCGGCGTCTGGGGATCGGCCTGGTCCGCCTGGGCGTCGGATGCGGGAGGGGTGGCCTGCCCGTCAGCACCAGGCGCCTGTGCCGCCACGCGGGGCTCGGACCCCAGCGTCAGCGCCAGGACGACGACGAACGCCGCGATACCGGTGATGCGCACGTGTCCCATCGGCAGCTGCCCCCAGAGTCGCGATGATAGCATTCCCCCTCATGGAGCCGGCCCGGGCGCTCACCAGCCTCAGCGACGACGAGGCGTTGTTTGCCGCCACGGTCCTCGAGTTCGCACGCCGCGAGGTGGGTCCCCTCGTCCGGACCATGGACGAGGATGCCCTCATTCCTGAGGCGCTCGTCCGGTCGCTCTTCGAGCTGGGCCTCATGGGCATCGGCGTCGAGGAGTCGCTCGGGGGCGGCGGCGCGACCTTCTTCCATGCGGTGCTCGCCGTGGAGGCGCTCTCCCGCGTCGATGCCTCGATCGGCGTCCTGGTGGACGTGCAGAACACGCTCGTCAACGCCGCTCTGATCCGCTGGGGCTCGCCCGACCAGCAGGCGCGCTGGCTGCCCCGCCTGGCGCGGGACACGGTGGGCGCGTATGCGCTCTCCGAGGCCGCGTCGGGCAGCGATGCCTTCGCCCTGACCACGCGCGCGCGGGAGACCGCGGACGGCTACCGCCTCGACGGACGGAAGCTGTGGATCACCAACGCGCACGAGGCCGGCCTGTTCATCGTGTTCGCGACGCTCGATCCGGCGCGCGGATACAAGGGCATCACGGCGTTCCTGGTCGAGCGCGGCACACCCGGCCTGACCATCGGCCGGAAGGAAGACAAGCTTGGCATCAGGGCAAGCAGCACCTGCGAGGTGGTGCTCGAGGGCTGCCACGTGCCCGCCAGCCACGTGCTCGGCGAACCGGGGCGGGGCTACAAGGTGGCGATCGAGACGCTCAACGAGGGCCGCATCGGCATCGGAGCGCAGATGACCGGGCTGGCGCAGGCGGCGCTCGACCATGCCGTGGCTTACGTTCGTGAGCGGCGGCAGTTCGGTCGCCCGCTGAGCGAGTTCCAGGCCGTCCAGTTCCAGGTGGCGCGGGCGGCCGCCGACCTCGAGGCGGCACGGCTGCTCGTCTACAACGCCGCACGCCTGCGGGATGCCGGCCTCCCCTTCCTGAAGGAGGCGGCCATGTGCAAGCTCGTGGCGTCCGAGACGGCCGAGCGCGTGGCGTCCACGGCGGTGAACCTGTTCGGCGCCAACGGGTTCGTGCGCGACTCCCCCGTCGAGAAGCTGTACCGCGACGCCAAGGTCGGGCAGATCTACGAGGGCACGTCGAACCTGCAGCTCCAGACCATCGCCCGACAGCTCCTGGGCTGACGGGCGCGCACGGAGGACTCGATGTCAGAGCAGATACACCTCACCGTCACTGGCATGACCTGCGGAGGCTGCGAACGCGCGGTGGCGCGGGCGCTGCAGCGCCTGGACGGCGTTACCGCCGTCCAGGCATCGCACGAGGCGGAGCGGGTGGACGTGACCCGCGAGGGAGACGTGCCGGACCGGGCCACGATCGTCGCCGCGATCGAGACGCTCGGATACGTGGTGCCGGCGCACACCGACGCCGGCTGACTCAGTCGGCCAGCGCAACCTCGGCGACCGCGTCGCGCAGCGCCTCGGTGCGGCCGGCCAGGAGTTCCAGCGCGCGGACGTCGCGCGCCAGCTGCGCCACGACGTGGCCGGTCGAGAAGGTCTCGATCCCGATCACCTGCGTCGCCCGTGCCACGGCGCCCTGCGCCGCCTCGGTCACCGCGAGCTTCGCCATCGACGCGTCCGGCAGTGACGGGGGTACGCGCAGCGCCGCCTTCCACGTGAGCAGCATCGCCGCGTCGAGTTCGGTTGCCGCGTCGGCGAGCAACCCCTGCACGGTCTGCTCCCCGGCAGAGGCCAGGCCCGTGGCGCGCGCGACCACGAGGGCCTCTCGCAGGGCACGCCGTCCGAGGCCGAGCCCCACGGCCGAGACGAGTGTCCGGATCCGGGCCATGACCGGCGTCGTCGCCCCGACCCGCTCGGTCGGGCACCCGTCGAAATCCACGTGCGCACAGGGGAGGCCGGTCAACCCTGCCGGCTCCAGAAGCGACACCGACACGCCCGGCGCGTCGAGAGCCACCGCACAGGCCACCAGACCGTCCTCTGCGGCCCGGGCTCCCACCACGGCCACGCCGGACGGCGTCACGGGGGCCACGAACATCGCCCGACCTGTCAGTCGACCGTTGCGGTCCACGCCGGGCACGACTTCGGAGGAGAGAGCAATGGCGCCGACCAGGGCACCCGTGCGGAGTCGGGCGCCGAACGGCGATCCGTCCAGGGCGAACGCGGCACCGATGTGCAGCGCGGCGGCCATCGCGGCGACGACGGACTCTCCCGCCATGGCTTCGAGCGCCAACACCTGCACCATCAGGTCGTCGCCTGCCCCTGTGGTCAACGCATCGGCCGCCAGCTCACGCGCGAGGTCCAGGGATTCGTCGAGGCGGGGATGGCGCTGCCCGATGGCCGCACCGGCCCGGCGGGCCGCCACCTCCGCCGCGGAGTAGCTCAGTCTCATCGCGCGGTCACGCGGCCGAAGACCGCGCGCAGGCGGGTGGCGCTGACCGCGAGGTCCTCGGGCAGCACCCGCGTGTCGCCGGTCACGGTCATGAAATTGGTGTCGCCGTTCCACCGAGGCACCACGTGGACGTGGAGGTGGCCCAGCACGCCCGCGCCCGCGGGTTTCCCCAGATTGATCCCGATGTTCATCCCGTGCGGCGCATACGCCTCGGTCACCGCGGCCTCGGCCCGCTGCGTGAGCAGGCCCACCTCCGTCAGTTCGTCGGGCGTGAGGGCGGAGAGGGAGGGCACGTGGCGGTAGGGCACCACCATCAGGTGTCCGTTGTTGTAGGGGTAGAGGTTGAGGATGACGTAGCAGCGGGCGCCGCTGAAGACGATCAGGGATTCGTGGGCCGGCGCGCCGGGAGCGACGCAGAAGACACACCCCTCATCGACCTTGCTGCTGGTCACGTACTCGAGCCTCCAGGGTGACCAGAGTCGCTCCATGCGGCCAGCCTCCGCGCCCGCTAGACCTGCACGGGGGTGCCGGAGACCGTACCGTCCGGTGCGGGATCCTGGGCGCCCTGCGTCTCGGTCTCGCGGTTGATGAGCTCCTTGAGCTCCTTGCCAGGCTTGAAGTACGGCACTTTCTTCGGCGGGACGTCCACCCGATCACCGGTCTTGGGGTTGCGGCCCTTTCGCGGTTCGCGCTTGCGAAGACGAAAACTGCCGAAGCCCCGCAGCTCGATTTTCTCGCCCCTGTGCAGGGCCTCGATGATGGTCCGGAACACCGTGTCGACGATGATTTCCGAATGCTTCTTCGTGAGGTCCGAAACCCGGGACACCTCTTCCACGAGCTCCGCTTTGGTCATGCTCCCGCCAGCGGTGTTCACGTTCTCGTGCTCCATGGCTCCGGCGCTCCGCCACGCGCGCCGGGATCGAATGGCCGCAGCCATCCGCCCCGACGCGCGTCCGGAATCCTCTCGTGCTAGCGGTTGCGGAAATGGTCTCCGAGGGTGGCCGTGCCGCTGCCCTCACCGCTCGAGTACGTCTCCCAGTCGGACCGGTATTCGTCCGACTTGAGCGCCCTGATGCTGAGGCCGATCTTCCGCTCCTGCGGGCTCAGCTTGATGATCTTCATCTGGTAGCTGTTGCCGACCTGGAGGTCGATCTTCTCACCGCCGTGGGAGTCGTCGAACTCCGACACGTGGATGAGTCCCTCGATCCCATCGTCGACCTCGACGAACGCACCGAAGTTCGTGAGCCGGGTGACCTTGCCCTCGAGCACGTCGTTGACGTTGTGCCGCGAGAAGAAGTCGTCCCAGATGTCGGTGGCGAGCTGCTTCAGACCGAGCGACAGCCGCTGGTTCTCGGCATCGATGCTCAGCACCATGGCCTCGACGACGTCGCCCTTCTTCAGCACCTCCGACGGGTGCTTCACGCGCTTGCTCCACGACATGTCGGAGATGTGGATCAGGCCGTCGATGTCCTCCTCGACCTCGACGAACGCGCCGAACTCGGTGAGGTTGCGCACCTTGCCCTTGATGCGGGTGCCGACGGGGTACTTCTCGACCAGCTCATGCCAGGGATTGCTTTCCACCTGCTTGAGGCCGAGCGAGATGCGTCGCGCCGCCGGATCCACGCCGAGCACCATGGCCTCGACCATGTCGCCGACGTTGAGGATCTTCGACGGGTGCTTGACGCGCTTGCTCCACGACATCTCGGAGACGTGGATGAGGCCCTCCACACCGGCCTCCAGTTCCACGAACGCGCCGTAGTCGGTGAGGCTGACCACCTTGCCGCTCATGCGTGCGCCCACCGGATACCGATCCTGCACGGTGGCCCAGGGATCCTGCACGAGCTGCTTGTGTCCGAGGGAGACGCGCTCGGTGGCCTGATCGAACTTCAGGACGATCACGTCCACTTCGTCGTTCACCTTGAACAGTTCCGACGGGTGCCCGACGCGGCCCCACGACATGTCGGTGATGTGGAGCAGGCCGTCGATGCCGCCGAGATCGATGAACGCGCCGTAGTCGGTGATGTTCTTGACCACGCCCCGCATCACCTTGCCCTCGGCGAGCGTCTGCAGCGTCTGCTTCTTCTTCTCGGCGTTCTCCTCTTCGAGGAGCGACTTGCGCGAGAGCACGATATTGCCGCGCTTCTTGTTCACCTTGATGACACGCATCCGGAGCTCCTGCCCCTTCAGCGCGTCGAGGTTGCGCACCGGTCGCACGTCGATCTGAGACCCCGGCAGGAACGCCCGGACGCCGATGTCGACCGCGAGTCCGCCCTTGATCCGTTCGATGACCCGGCCGATGACCACCTTCCGATCGGCGTAGGCCTTCTCGACCTCGTCCCAGATCTTCATCTTCTCGGCTTTTTCGCGCGAGAGGACGATGTGGCCTTCCCGGTCCTCGGTGCGCTCGAGGAGCACGTCGACCGTGTCTCCCGGCTGCACCATGACCTGACGGTTCTCGTCGAGGAACTCGTCGAGGGCGATGACGCCCTCGGACTTGTAGCCGACGTCCACGACGACCTGTGAGTCGGTGACCTTGAGTACCGTGCCCTTGACGACCTCGCCCTCCGCGATGTTGCGGAAGCTCGTGTCGTACAGATCGATCAGCCGGTTGAACTCCTCCGGATCCATCTCGGGATCCAGCGGTCGCACCGCCGGACCGGCGACCTTACCCGCTCTGGTGCGAGCGGGTATCCCGGGCTGATCACCCGGTTGTTCGGGTGACACCAACCCGTGCTCTGCATTCGCCATCGCCTGACACATCCTCCTCACGTCTGATTGCCGTCGAGACACGCACCGTGGTGCATCCCTCGAGAGGCGCCGGTTTCTGTTGCGGGGACCGGCCCCCCGCGGCTATAACGGCGATGGGCAATTCGAGGCTGGAACCGCCCGGTCTCCCGGGCGCTCACCGTGCCGACGACGCCACGGTGAGTCAGTTGTCCTTCGCCGATAAGCACTAGACGTTACGTCACTTACCGGGAACTGTCAAGGTAAGCGCACGGGCGACCAGGGGGAAACGGC
>JABFRY010000021.1 GCA_013140955.1 Acidobacteriota bacterium | reverse complement strand
GCGGTGGAGGAACTGGCCGTCCCGACCGGCGAGGGGCAGCTGCTGCTCGCGCTCAAGAGCGTGGAGCGGGCCCGGCAGCGCACGTGCGCGACCCCGACGCCCGGGCCGCCCATGTCGGTTACCACCTCATTGGCGGGGGGCGGCGCCAGTTCGAGCGCAGCGTGGCGTGGCGTCCCACCACGAAGCAGCGGGCGCGCAGGCTGCTGTTTGCCGAGGCCACGCCCGGCTATCTCGGCAGCATTGCCCTCGGCACCTCGCTGCTCACGGCAGTGGCCACGTGGTACGCCTGGAGCCGTGGCTGGCAGGGCGGCGCGCTGCTTGCGGTGGCGTTGCTGACGCTCGTGCCAGCCAGTGAACTGGTGATCCAGCTGCTGCAGCGGCTCGTCAGCTACCTGATCCCGCCGCGGCGGCTTCCGCGCCTGGCGCTCGAGTCAGTACCCCCGTCGGCCAGGACGATGGTCATCGTCCCGACACTGATCGACAGCGTCGCGA
This sequence comes from Acidobacteriota bacterium, assembly GCA_013140955.1. Lineage (GTDB taxonomy): Bacteria > Acidobacteriota > Vicinamibacteria > Vicinamibacterales > UBA2999 > JABFRY01. Next base: position 7,819 of record JABFRY010000021.1, on the reverse strand, counting down.
GGGTCGAGGAGCTCCTCGCGCACCTCGAGGTACAGGCACTCGGCAACCTCGACCCGCACGTGCACTTCGCGCTCCTCACCGATTTCGTGGACGCGGACGCGGAGACGCTCCCAGGCGACGCGGAGATCCTCGAGGCCGCCCGCGCCGGCATCGCGGCCCTGAACAGCAAGCACGCGAGCGAGGGGACCGACCGGTTCTTCCTCTTCCACCGCCTGCGCCAGTGGAACGCCAGCGACGGTCTGTGGATGGGATGGGAGCGCAAGCGGGGCAAGATCGAGGAGTTCAACCGCCTCTTGCGGGGCGCCACCGACACGAGCTTCGCCGTGTTCGAAGGCGACCTGCGCGTGTTGCCCGACATCCGGTACTGCATCACGCTCGACAGTGACACCCGGCTGCCGCGCGGCGTCGCGCGCGAGCTGATCGGCATCATCGTCCACCCGCTCAACCGCGCCTCCAGCACGCCGGGCGCCGGACGCATCACGGAGGGCTACGGCATCCTGCAGCCCCGCGTCAGCGTCACTTTCACCAGCGCCGCGGGGTCCCTCTTCGCCCGGCTGTACTCGGGTCACACCGGCGTGGATCCGTACACGACGGCCGTCTCCGACACCTATCAGGATCTCTTCGGCGAAGGCATCTTCACCGGCAAGGGCTTGTACGACGTGGATGCCTTCATGGCCGTCCTCGGGGACATGGTGCCCGAGAATGCGCTGCTCTCGCACGACCTGTTCGAGGGACTGCATGCGCGCGTGGCGCTGGCGTCCGACGTGGAACTGGTGGACGAGTACCCGTCGAGCGTGCTCTCCCACGCCCGGCGACAGCACCGCTGGATCCGGGGGGACTGGCAGATCCTCCTCTGGATGTTCCCGTTCGTACCGTCGCGACAGGGGCTCCGGCGCAACCTCCTCCCCGTCATCGGTCGCTGGAAGATCCTCGACAACCTGCGACGGAGTCTCGTGGCGCCGGCCCTGCTGGCCCTGCTCGCCGCGGGATGGCTGGTCCTGCCCGGCTCGCGGTGGTTCTGGACGACCGCCGTCCTCGGCGTGGCAGCCTCGCAGCTCTTGCCGGTGCTGGCACGGCTGCTCGTCGGGCCGGGCCGGGCACAATCGGCCCCGGTCTTCCTGCGGAACCTGCGCACCGACGCCACAACCGCGCTCGCGCAGGTCCTGCTGAGCCTGACGTTCCTCGCCTTCCATGCCTTCGAATCGGCGCACGCCGTCACTGTCACCCTGGTGCGCCTGGTCGTGACGGGGCGGCGAATGCTCGAATGGGAGACGGCGGCCACCGTCGCGGCGCGCAGTGCCGGCGCCGGAGGGCAGCACCTGCGCCGGTTCACGATTGAAATGGTCGCGAGTCCGGCCATCGCCGCGCTCGCCACCGTCGCCATCCTCATCGTGCGGCCGGAGGCGCTGCCCGCCGCTGCTGTGTTCCTCGTGGTCTGGGCTGCGGCGCCCGCAGTGGCCTTCTGGCTCAGCGTGCCGGTCGGCGCGCGCGTCCGCCCGCTCGACGAGCAGGCGCGGGCGCGCTTCCGACAGACGGCGCGTCGGACCTGGCGGTTCTTCGACACCTTCGTCACCGAGGCCGACGGGTGGCTCCCGCCGGACAACTACCAGGAAGAGGGCGACGCGCCACGGCTCGCGCGCCGCACCTCGCCGACCAACATCGGCATGAGCCTGCTGTCGACGCTGGCCGCGCACGACCTCGGCTACATCACCACCGATACGCTCGCGCGACGCGTGAGCGCGACGATCGCGACCCTCGAACGCCTCGAACGTCATCACGGGCACTTCCTCAACTGGTACGACACGGCGACCCTGACGCCCCTGTTCCCGCGGTACATCTCCACGGTGGACAGCGGCAATCTCGCCGGCGCGTTGATCGCGCTGGCGCAGGGCCTGCTGGATGCTGCTGCCGGGCCACAGACGCTGGCCCAGCAACTGGCCGGGCTGGCGGACGCCGCAGAGCTGCTCGCCGAGGCGTCTGCGTCCGACGACCCGCGGTTCGGCCCGCGTCCCACCATCGTCGCCGTGAACCGTCTCGCCAGGACCATCGCCGCGACGGCACGCGACGGCACCCCGCAGGACGCGCGTGTCGCGCTGCAGTTGCTCGGCGCGCAGCTGAGCGAGGCGTTGGCCGGAGCGGCCGAGCAGGCCCCGCTGGCGGGCACGCACGACATCGCGTACTGGTCGCGGTGCGTGGCCGAGGCCATCGACGCGCTCTCGGCCGAGCAGACCGCGCCGGCAGGCACGTTGCGCGCGCTCGCCGGTCGCGTGTCGGCGCTCGCCAATGCGATGCGGTTCGACGTCCTGTACGACCGCCGGCGACGCATCTTCGCGATTGGGTATCGCCTGGCCGACGACCAGCGCCCCGGCGAGTTCGACGGGTCGTTCTACGACCTGCTGGCCTCGGAGGCCCGCCTGGCCAGCTTCGTCGCCATCGCCAAGGGCGACATCCCGCAGCACCACTGGTTCCACCTGGGACGGCTGGTCACCAACGTGGGCGGTCGCGCCACCCTGATGTCCTGGGGCGGCACGATGTTCGAGTACCTGATGCCGCAGCTGCTGATGCGCAGCTATCCGGGGACGCTCCTCGACCAGAGCTGCCGCGCGGTCGTGCGGCGCCAGATCGACTATGGGCGGCAGCGTGACGTGCCGTGGGGCATCTCGGAGTCGGCCTACGCGTTCACCGACCGCGAGGGCAACTATCAATACCGGGCGTTCGGCGTGCCCGGCCTCGGGCTGCGACGCGGCCTGGCCATCGAACTCGTCGTCTCGCCCTATGCCACCGCCCTGGCGAGCCTTGTCAGCCCGGCGGCTGCACTCGACAACCTGGACCGGCTCGCGGCGCTCGGGCTCGAGGGACGATTCGGGTTCTACGAGGCTCTCGACTACAACCCGCGGGGACGCGAGGCGGGCCCGGCGGGCGAGGGCGCGATGCGCCCGGCGGTGGTCCGGGCCTACTTCGCCCACCATCAGGGCATGTCGCTGGTCGCGCTCACCAACGTGGTGTGCCAGGACGTGTTCGTCTCCCGCTTCCACGCCGACCCTCGCGTGCAGGCCACTGAACTCCTGCTGCAGGAGCGCGTGCCCCGCGAAGCCATCCTGTCGGAGCCACGCCCCGCCGAGAGCACGAACGCGTTGCCGGCCCTGCCGGTGCTCGCCTCGCGCCGCTTCCGCACGCCGCATACCTCGCAGCCGCATACGCACTTCCTGTCGAACGGCCGCTACACCACGGCGGTCACCAACGCCGGGGGCGGCTACAGCCGGTGGGGCGACGTGATGGTCACGCGGCGGCGCGACGACACCACATCGGACGCGGGCACCCACAACATCTACCTCCGCGATCCCTGGTCCGGGCACATCTGGTCGGCCACCTACCAGCCGGTGTGTCAGGAGCCGGAGCAGTTCGACGCCGTCTTCGACCTCGAGAAGGCGACCTTCCGCCGCCGCGACAGGGAGCTCGAGACGAAGCTGGAGATCACCGTGTCGTCGGAGGACGACGTCGAGGTCCGTCGCCTGACGATCACCAACTGCAGCTCGCAGACGAGGGAGATCGAGGTCACGAGCTACGTGGAGATGGTGCTGGCACGTGCCGAGGACGACCTGGCGCATCCGGCCTTCGGCAAGCTGTTCGTCGAGACGGAGTTCGATGCCCAGAGTGCGGGGCTGCTCTTCAGCCGGCGCCCGCGCGCGGCCGACGAGGCCACCCTCGTCGCCTTTCACGTCCTCGGCGTGGATGGTCCGCGGCTGGGTGGCGCGGTCGAGTGGGAGACGGACCGGGCACGCTTCCTGGGCCGGGGCCGTTCGCCGGCGCGCCCGCAGGTGCTCGACGGCAGGGCGCTGTCGGGCACCACGGGCGCCGTGCTCGACCCCATCGCGTCGCTCCGCGAGCGCATCCGGCTGGTACCCGAGGCGATCGTGCGCGTGACGTTCGCCACCGGGGTGGCGCCTGACCGGGCGACCGCGCGCGCGCTGGCGCGGAAGTACCGGGACGGCAGCGCCGCGGCGCGGTCGTTCTCGATGGCGTTCACGCTGGCACACATCACGCTGCAGCACCTGGGCGTCACCGACGAGCAGGCGATGCTGGCCGACCGGCTGGCGTCGCGGGTCTTCGGCTCGGACCCGTCCTGCGCCAGCCCGGCGGACCTGGCGGCCAACACGCTGGCGCAGCCGGATCTGTGGAGCGCGGGCATCTCCGGCGACCTCCCGATCGTGCTGGTGCGGGTCAGCAGCGTCGGGTCGCTCCACCTGGTGCGCCAGGTGCTCACCGCGCAGGACTACTGGCGGGTGAAGGGTCTGCGCGCGGACGTGGTGATCCTCAACGAGCATGCCGCCGACTATCTCGACGAGATGCAGCACCTGCTGTCGAGCCTCGTGCAGGAAGCCCCGTGGGCCGCGTGGGTCGGCAAGCCCGGCGGCATCTTCGTGCAGCGGTCCGACGGGATGCGGGAGGCAGACCGGTACCTGTTCGCGGCCGTGGCGCGCGTCGTCCTGTCGGGAGACCTGGGCGACCTCGCGTCCCAGCTGGAGCGCCCCGCGCCGTGGCTCTATCGCGAGCACGACGTGCCGCGGGCGCTCACGCTGCACATGACGGAGCCGGCCACCGCGCCGGTCGCGGTGCCGCCGCTCCTCCTGGACAACGGGCTCGGCGGCTTCACCCAGGACGGCCGGGAGTACGTGGTGGTCCTCGACGGCGACCGCGAGACACCGCTCCCCTGGTCGAACGTGCTGGCCAACCCCGCCTTCGGCACCCTCGTGAGCAGTGCCGGCGCCAGCTTCACCTGGGCCGACAACAGCCGGGAGAACCGGCTGACGCCGTTCGCCAACGACCCGCTGACGGACCCCACCGGAGAGGCGCTCTACCTGCGCGACGACACCACCGGCGCGGTGTGGGGCGCCACACCCGCACCACTCCCCCGCCGGACGGATGGCGGCCGCTGGGTCGTCCGCCACGGGGCGGGCGTGACGCGGTACCAGCATGCGACCGCGCTCGTCCGGCAGGAGCTGTCGGTGTACGTGGCGCCCGACGATCCGGTGAAGCTCTCGGTGCTGACGATCACCAACACCACGGGGAGCCCGCGCCGCATCAGCGTCTTCGGCTACGTGGAGTGGTGCCTGGGACCACCGCGTGCCGGGCAGGACCGGTTCGTCGTCACCAGCCTGGATCCCGAGTCGGGCGTGCTGCTCGCCCGGAACGCCTACAACCCGGAGTTCGGCGCGCGTGTCGCCTTCTGGCGGGCGTCGGAGGCGCCGGTCTCACACACGGGCGACCGGGCGGAATTCATCGGACGCAATCGGACGCTGAGTGAGCCGGCGGCCCTGTTCCGTGCGCACCTCGGTGGACGTACCGGCGCCGGCCTGGACCCCTGCGGCGCCCTGCAGGTGGTGCTCGAGATCGAACCGGGCGCTACCGCGCGCGTGGCGTTCGTGCTCGGCCAGGGCCGCGACCGGGCAGACGCCGAGGCGCTGGCGGCGCGCTACGGGTCCGTGGCGCAGGCCGATGCCACGCTGGAGGACGTCAGCCGGCGGTGGACCGACATGCTCGAATCCGTCCAGGTCCACACGCCGGACGACTCGTTCGACCTCATCGTGAACCGCTGGCTGCTCTACCAGACCCTGTCGTGTCGCGTGTGGGCGCGCACGGGCCCCTACCAGCCGGGCGGCGCGTACGGTTTCCGCGACCAGCTGCAGGACGTGCTGGCGCTCGTGCACGCGCGCCCCGACATCTGCCGGGCACAGCTCCTGCTGGCCGCGTCACGACAGTTCGTGGAGGGCGACGTGCAGCACTGGTGGCACCCGCCGAGCGGGCGCGGCACGAGGACCCGGTGTTCGGACGACCTGCTCTGGCTGCCCTACGCAGCCGCCAGCTACGTCTCGCAGACGGGGGACGCATCGGTGCTGGACGAGGTGGTGCCTTTCCTCGACGCGCCGCCGCTCGACGCCGACCAGGCCGAGGCGTACCTGCTGCCGCAGGTGTCGGCAGAGCAGGCGACGCTCTTCGACCACGCCGTGCGGGCCATCAACCGCGCCATGCGGTACGGGGTGCACGGCCTCCCGCTCATGGGGTCGGGCGACTGGAACGACGGCATGAACCGCGTGGGACACGACGGACGCGGGGAGAGCGTGTGGCTCGGATGGTTCCTGGTGACCGTCCTCAACGAGTTCGCGCCCATCTGCGAGCGTCGGGGCCATGCCGACCTGGCCCGCAGCTACCGGGACGAGGCGCACTGGCTGAGCGGCATGCTGGAGCTGGCGTGGGACGGGGACTGGTACCGTCGCGCCTACTTCGACGATGGCACGCCGCTCGGCTCGGTGCAGAACGACGAGTGCCGGCTCGATTCGCTGACGCAGTCGTGGGCCGTGCTCTCACGGGCGGCGCAGCCGCGACGGGCCGAGCGCGCCATGCACGCGGTCCGCGCCCACCTGGTGCGCCGCGACGCGCAACTCGTGCTGCTGCTCACGCCGCCGTTCGACCGGATGACGCACGATCCCGGCTACATCAAGGGGTATCTGCCGGGGATTCGGGAGAACGGGGGGCAGTACACGCACGCGGCGCTCTGGACCGTGATGGCTCTCACGCGCCTGGGCCTTGGGGACGAAGCGATGGAGCTGTTCCACATGCTCAACCCCATCAATCACATGCGCACGCCGGAGGACACCGAGCGCTACAAGGTGGAACCTTACGTCGTGGCGGCCGACGTCTACGCACACCCGGCGCACGTGGGACGCGGTGGCTGGACGTGGTACACCGGCTCGGCCGGATGGATGTACCAGGCCGCCATCGAGGGGCTCCTCGGCCTGCGCCGCCAGGGAGACACCATGCGCGTGAACCCCTGCATCCCCGCGGTGTGGCCGTACTACTCGCTGGACTGGCGGATCGGGAGCACGCACTACCACTTCAGCGTCTCGAATCCCGAGCAACGGAGCGCAGGCGTCGGGTCGGCCGAACTCGACGGGATGCCCGTCGATCCGGACCGGATTCCCCTGATCGAGGATGGCCAGACCCATGAGGTGCGCATCGTGCTCGGGGCCAGCCCCGGAGCCAGGGACGGGTTGATGGCCGGAGATCTCCCGATGGACGACCTGCGCAGGGCGTCCGCGCTGGACACGGGCCACCGGGGCGCGGGCTGAGTCCCGCCGCGACGGGCGCGCCGCAGGCGCACACGCGGCCTACGGCCGGATGGTGATGGTCCTGATGACCGGAGGCGTCACCGGAAGACTTCTCGCGCCGTCTGGACCGGGCACGGTCGGCGTGTCCGCGAGGGCATCGACGACGGACATGCCGTCGACCACCCGCGCGAAGATGACGTAGTTGGGCGGCAGGAGGAAGTCCTCGTGCATGATGAAGAACTGGCTGCCGTTGGTGTTGGGGCCGGCATTGGCCATCGCCACAAGGCCACGGCGGTACCCGCCCCGATAGAGTTCGGACTCGAGCGGAATCTCATCCTCGAACGTCCCGCCCCAGGCGCTCTCCCCGCCGGTGCCGTCTCCGGCCGGATCGCCCCCCTGGAGCATGAAGCCCTTCACGATGCGGTGAAACGTGAGGCCGTCGTAGTAGCCATGCTCGGCCAGCAGACGGAAGTTCTCGACCGCCCGAGGCGCGTCGTTCTCGAAGAACTCGAGCGCGATGTCTCCCCGATCCGTCTGGATGACGGCATGCCGGCCACCGGAGCTGGTGGCGCCGGCGGGAACTTTCGGGTTGCCGGGCCCGGCCCCAGCGCCACAGCCGGCGCCGAGCAGCACGAGGACCGGGACCACGCAGGCGAGCGGGACGACACGCGAGAGCGGGAGGCGTCGAGTCACGAGTCCAAGAGTATGCGATC
>JABFRY010000534.1 GCA_013140955.1 Acidobacteriota bacterium | reverse complement strand
GTCCTGGGGGCCGCGGCGGTCGTCTGGTGGCTCGAGCGGCGCTGGCGCGCGCGCCGGTACCGCAGTGCGTCGAGGCCCGTGCACATCTCGCGGAATCTGGCCACCGCCGGCCTGGCGGCGGTGACGGTGCAGCTGGCCGAACTGCCCCTGCTCCTGCCGCTGGCAGGGCTCACCGCCGCACGGGGCTGGGGCCTCACGGCACGGCTGCCCGGGCCCGGGTGGACGCGGGCCCTCCTCGCCTGCCTGCTGCTCGACTACACGCTCTACTTCTGGCACATCCTGTCGCACCGCGTGCCCTGGCTCTGGCGGTTCCACCTCTTCCACCACGCAGATCTCGACCTCGATGCGTCGACGGGCCTGCGGTTCCATCCGGGAGAACTGGTGCTGTCGATCCCCTGGCGGGGCTTGCAGATCGTGTTGATCGGCGTCACGCCCTCGGTGCTGCTCACCTGGCAGAGCCTGACACTCGCCTGCGTGCTGTTCCACCACGCGAACGTCGCGCTCCCGGCCGGCGCCGAGCGACTCGTGCGCCTCGTCCTCGCCTCGCCCCGGATGCACGCCATCCATCACTCGGTGCACGCCGTGCAGATGCAGTCGAACTACTCGAGCGGCCTGTCCTGGTGGGATCGCCTGCACGGCACCCTGCGGCTGGACGCGGACGCGGCCGACGTGACGACGGGCATCGCCGAATACCAGGACCCCGACGGGCAGCGCCTCGCCCCGATGCTGGCGCTGCCGTTCGGTCGCCACCTGCCGCTGCCACCCGGCTGAGGACGCCCGGAGGGCTGGGCGATCAGCCCTGCTCGGGATCGAGCGGCGACTGGAATCCCGGTGGCTTGACCGCGAGTACCGACCCATGGAGCCGCTGCAGCACACGCTCGGCGGTGTTCCCCATCAGGAGCCCGGCCACGCCACCGCGGGCCACGGTCCCCAGCACGACGACATCGACCCCGTGGGTCTGGACGAACGCGGGGATGACGTCTTCCGGCTCGCCGCGCAGCAGCTCGATCGTGACCTCGCCCAGTCCACCCGCGAACTCCGCCACCAGGGCGTCGAGCGCGGTCCTGGCGAGATCGCGGGTCTGGGTGACGTATTCCTGCAGTTCGGCCGGGCTCAGCCGGTGCCGCAGCAGATTCTCCCCGAACGGGGCCCAGGCCTGCGTCACCGTCAACTGACCCGTCTCGCCCGCGACCAGGCGCGCCAGTTCGAGGATCGAATGGTTGAGGCGCTGCTCCAGCGCGTCCTCCGGGTTGGCGTGCACGGCCGCCAGCACCCGTCGCGCCGGACCGAGGCCGTCGGGTCCGACCAGCCACACCGGACAGGGACACTGGCGCAGCAGCTCCATGTCCACGGCACCAAACCTCGGTTTGGGCTCGGCGAGGTCGCGCGCATGCGACCGGATGAGGAGATCCGCCTTCCAGTCGACCGCCTCGCGGATCAGCGCGCTGGAGGGCCGGCCCCGCAGGAGCGCCGTGGACACGGGGACGTCGTGGATACCCGCGGCCAGCCGGGTGAGGCCCTCGGTGAGGTGCGCGGCAAGCGCCCCTTCGAGCCGGCCTTCCAGGTACGGCCTCGCCTGTGGGGGCAGGTCGGGCAGCACCTCCACGATCCGCAGGCTCGCGCCGGTCCGACGTGCGAGCTGCAGCGCCTGCTCGACACACGCCTGCTGCGCCGAGCCCGAATCGGTGTCCACCAGAATCCGTTCCATACGCGTCACGACTCCCCTGTGCGTCCTAGCCGAGCAGCCGCAGCAGCACGGTGGCCGCCACGTAGACCGCCAGGATGCCCAGGGCATCCCACGACAGGCGGTACCGCTTCCGGCTCGCGCGATACGTCAACCCGATGATCGCGATCGCCGACATCATCATCGCCGCCGTGAGCGAGACCAGGTGCACGTCCGACACGGCCGCCAGCAGCGAACCCCGAGCATACAACGCGTCGCCGGCCGCGAGAATCGCCATGTTGAACATGTTGCTGCCGAAAATGTTTCCCGCCGCCATGTCCACCGCACCCAGGCGCGCCGCCTCCACCGACACGACGATCTCCGGCAGCGACGTGGACACGGCGATGAAGAGGCTCCCGACGAAGCTCTCACCGAGACCTGTCCTGGCGGCCAGCATCTCCCCGGTTGCCGGAAGCACGGCAGCCGCCGCCACCAGCACGGCGGCGTTGGCCACGTAGCGGATCACGGCGTCCCTGAGACTCGGCGTGGACGCACCGGCCCCGCCGGGTCCGGTGTGCTCCGCCGCGGCGCGCGCGCGCTCGAAGCGGAAGATGGTCTTCATGCCGAGCACGTAGATCCCCAGCATCGCGAGGCTGTGCACGCCGACCCACCCGACCACCGGCGCTCGTGCACCGGCGAGCATCGCCAGCGCGGCCGCGCCCATGAGCACGCTCCCGAACGCCGCGGTGAGCACGTGCCCCTGATGGACGCGGGCGGACAGCGGCACCGGGTTGCGGAAGTCGAGAAAGGCCAGGATGAGGAGGTTGAACATGCAGCTGCCGATGGCGTCGCCCGCGGCAATGTCCGGAAGGTCGTACACGCCGATGGCCGTCGAGGCGGTCACCATCTCCGGGAGCGATGTCACCGAGGCCATCATCAGCAGGCCGATCCAGGTGCCGCCGACCCCGGTACGCGCGCCGATGATGTCGCCGTACCTCGACAGGCGCACGCCCGTGAACAGGATGACGACGGCGCAGAGGACGAGCAGCAGGGCCGGCGCGAGCAGCCCGCTCATGGCACTGCCCCGGAAGCCGAGGGTCGGCGGAGGGCGATGAGGGCACCGGTGTGGCCACCCGTATCAAGGCCCGCCCGGCACGGCCACCTCGGCTGGTGATGGTCCTGGGAGCTGCAAGGGCGGGTGATAGGATCCCGGGACGTGCCCGAGAGGTCCTCCGCGTTCGCCGGCGTGACAATCGTCTCCAATCGCCTGCCGGTCACGGCGGCGGTCCGGGGTGGCCGGCTGCGCCTGCAGCGGTCCGCGGGCGGGCTCGCCACGGGCCTGGGCGGCGTGCACGAGCAGTCGAGCGGTGCCTGGCTCGGCTGGCCGGGCGATCTGTCGGCGATGTCGGAGGCACACCGCGCGGAACTGCACGACACGCTGGCCACCAATCGGCTCGTCCCCATCGACCTCACCCGCCAGGAGGTGGAGCGCTACTACGAAGGCTTCTCGAACGGCGTGATCTGGCCGCTGTTCCACTACCTCGTCGAGCGCACGCCGCTCGACGCCAGCACCTGGTCCACCTACGTCGCGGTGAACCGCCGCTTCGCGGAGGCCGCCAGGCCCGCCGCACGCCGCGGTGACCTGGTCTGGGTGCAAGACTATCAGCTGATGCTCGTGCCGGCCATGCTGCGCGAGATGGAGCCCGAGGCGACCATCGGGTTCTTCCTGCACATTCCCTTCCCGTCGTTCGACGTGTTCCGGCTCCTGCCCTGGCGCCTGGCGGTGCTCGAAGGCCTGCTCGGCGCGGACCTCGTGGGCTTCCACACCTCGTCCTACGCGCGGCACTTCCTCACGTCGCTCCGACACCTGCTGGACGTGGAGGTGGCCGACAGCGACGCCCTGTATCACGGCCGACGCGTCCGCACGGGCGCGTTTCCGATGGGTATCGACACGGCCCGGTTCGAGACGCTGGCGGCCTCCCCCGAGGTACAGCGGCGCGTGGACGTGATCAGCGCGGACCTCGGGACCCGTCAGCTGCTGGTGGGGGTGGACCGGCTCGACTACACCAAGGGCATCCCGCGCCGCCTGCTCGCCTTCGAGCGCTTCCTCGCGAAGCATCCGAAGCGGCGCGAGACGGTGCGCTTCATCCAGGTGGCCGTGCCGTCGCGCGACGGAGTGGCGGAGTACGGCAAGTTCAAGCGCACGGTCAACGAGCTGGTGGGGCGCATCAACGGCACCACCAGCACCATGACCAACGTGCCGGTCCACTACCTGCACCGCCAGGTGTCGGAACAGGAACTGGTCGCGCTCTACGCCGCCGCGTCGGTGATGGTGGTCACGCCGCTGCGCGACGGGATGAACCTGGTGGCGAAGGAGTTCGTGGCTTCGCGGCTCGATGAGGACGGCGTGCTGATCCTCAGCGAGTTCGCCGGCGCGGCCGACGAGCTGGGCGATGCCCTCATCGTGAACCCGTACGACATCGACGGCGTCGCCGACGCCATCGAGCAGGCCCTCACGATGGGAGCCGACGAGCGGCGCACCCGCATGCAGAGCCTCCGCCGCCGGGTGCGGGCACGCACGGTCCACGACTGGGCGCGCCGGTTCGTCGAGTCCCTCCACGCCGCCCGGGAGCGGGGGCGGCAGAGCCACGTGCTCGACGGGCCGGCCGTCACGGCCCTGGTCGAGGAGCTGGCCGAGGCTCCACGGCTGGTGCTGTTGCTCGACTACGACGGCACGCTGGTGCCCATCGAGGCCACGCCCGACCTGGCCACGCCAGATCCCTCGCTCGGCGACCTGCTGCGCGCGCTGGCGGCGAGCCCGCGCCTGTCGCTGCACATCGTCAGCGGACGCGGACGCGACGTGCTCGAAACCTGGTTCGGAGGCACCGGCCTGACGCTCTGGGCCGAGCACGGGCTCTGGCGATGGGGGCCAGACACGAAGACGTGGAGGGCGAACATCGAGCACCCACGAGGCTGGAAGCCGGACATCGCCGAACTCCTCCACGCGGCGGCCGAACGCACCGCGGGCGCCGTGGTCGAGGACAAGGGCGACTCGCTCGCCTGGCACTACCGGCTCAGCGATCCGCTCCAGGCCGACACCGAGGTCCATCGCCTCCGGCGCGAGGTGGCCGAGCAGCACCCCGACGGCGACCTCGAGACGATTCTCGGCAGCAAGGTGCTCGAGGTGCGCCCGCACGGCGTCCACAAGGGGCTGGCCGTGACCGCCGTGGTCCACGAGTGGCCGGGGGCCCGGCTCGTGGCCATCGGGGACGACCGGACCGACGAGGACATGTTCGCCGCACTGCCGCCGGATGGTGTGGCCGTCTGCGTGGGCAACCGTCCCTCCGCCGCCCGTCTCCGGCTCGCCAGCCACCGCGACGTGCGGGGACTGCTCGAGGCCCTGGCCCGCCGACTGACGGGCCAGCCGGCACCCGCCACCCGCGACGGTGAGCCGTCTTCCGGTCCGAATCCGCACTAGGAGTCAGGGCGGCCCTCACCCGGGCCTCAACCGGCCGCCCGTGGAGGGCATCATGGCCGACCTGGCGTTCGGAGACGCACAGCGCGTCAACACGGGACTGCTCGCACGGATGGAACGACGCACGCTCATGTGGCTGGCGGGCCGCCTGCCCGCATGGGTCACCTCGGACCACCTCACCGCGCTCGCGGCGATCGCGATGGCGGCAGCGGGCCTGTGCTACTGGCAGGCGGCCGCCAGCCGGCTCCTGCTGCTGGGCGCGGTGGCGGCGCTCGCTCTCAACTGGTTCGGTGACAGTCTCGACGGCACCCTCGCCCGCGTGCGTCAGCAGCAGCGGCCGCGCTACGGGTTCTATGTGGACCACCTGGTGGATTGCTTCGGTGCGGTGTTCCTGCTGGCAGGGCTGGGCGCCTCGGGCTTCATGCACCCGTTCATCGCGATGGGGGTGCTCGTGGCCTATCTCCTCATCTCCATCGAGCTGTACCTGGCCACCTACACGCTGACGGTGTTCCGCATGTCGCACTTCGGCGTCGGTCCCACCGAACTCCGCATCCTGCTCGCGATCGGCACGCTGGCGCTCTTCCGAGACCCCAGGGTCGCGGTGCTGGGCACGGAGTACCGACTGTTCGACGTCGGCGGCGTGGTCGCCATCCTGGGCGTCGGCTGTGCCCTGCTGTGCGCGGTGGCGCGCAACACGCGGAGTCTCTACCTGGCCGAGCCCCTGCCACTGCGTGGTCCCCGGTGAGGCGGGCCATGCTCGCTCCACGCGTCGGCCGCGGGCGTGCCTTTCTCCTGGTGGGGGCGGGCGGCCTGGCCGTACAGGTGGCGGCCCTGTGGGGCCTGACCGAGTTCGCCCACGTGCACTACGTCGCCGGTCTGCTCGCCGCCATCGAGCTGGCCATCGCCCACAACTTCTGGTGGCACCGGCGCTGGACGTGGCGCGACCGTGTGCCCGGCCGTCCGGCGCTGCAGGTGTTCGGGGCGTTCAACCTCGCGGCGGCCACCGGTGCGGGCCTGACACTGGGGGCGACGGTACTGCTCGTGGAGGCTGTCGGCCTCCCGCCGCTGGCGGCGTCGGTCGTCGGCGTCGGGGCCGGCGCCCTCGCCACCTTCTCCCTGAGCGACCGGTACGTGTTCGCCGTCCTCCTCGTGCTGGCGGCGGCGCCGCCGGGGGCAGGCGCCGCCACGCTCGAGCCGCAGGCCACCGCGGCCTTCGATCGATACGTCCGCGCCACGGAGGCGCGAGTCGAGGCCGAGCGGCAGGGCACCCGTCCGTTCCTGTGGCTCGAGACCCTCGCCGCCCGGGACGCGCGCGAGGCGCGAGCGGCCCTGCAGCGCGGGGACGTCCACATGACGCGGGTCGGGACGCCGGAACACGACGGCCCGCTGCCGGTGCCCGGCGGGCTCGTGCATCACTGGGTGGCGACGATCCACGTGCCGGGAGCCGCACCGGCCGAGATCGCCCGTACGATGCAGGCGTACGAGCGGTATCCCGAGATCCATCATCCTGCCGTGACGCGGGCGACCGTACGCGCCCACACCGGGGAGACCTGGCAGGTGCGCCTGCAACTGGCCATGACGAAGGTGCTCACGGCGGTCGTGAACGCCGACTACGACGTGCGCTACCGGACGCTCGGTCCAGGGCGGATGCAGGTGGCGAGCGTCGGCACACGGTTCGCCGAAGTGGACGGGGCCGGCACCGCGGGGGAAACCGAGCGGCCTGTCGGTCGTGACCGGGGATTCCTGTGGCGGCACAACTCGTACTGCGCCATCGAGGCGCGGGACCACGGCAGCGACGTCCAGTGCGAGACGGTCTCGCTGAGCCGCCGCGTCCCGGCCGGTCTCGGCTGGCTGGTCGGCCCCTTCGTCTCCAGCGTGCCGAAGGAGGCGCTCGAGCAGAGCCTGCGCGCCCTGCGGACGGCCGTCGTCAGCCGTCGGTCGGAAACGCCGCCCTGACGGTTGACGGCTCGATGAACATCGCGGTGACGGCCGACACGCCTCCGAGCGCGAGCAGCAGCATGCCCAGTGGCCGCGCGCCGTCGAGGGCCGCGACCGCGACGGCGAGCAGGCCCACCGTGACGACGGTATCGGACAGGCGCACCCATGGGCGGGCGCGCCGTCGCTGGGTGGACAGATGCGCGTCGTCGAATGCGCGCGACACGAACCAGAGGTGCAGCCGAATCGTGGCCGACAGCGTGATGGCAAGCATGAAGACCAGCAGGGCGACGGTGGCCCAGGCACCCGCGCCGCGCGGCCCGCGCACGGCCAGCCAGGCCGGATAGAGGGCCGCGAGGTGCACGACCGTGACGGCGCCCTGGTGGAACTCCCACCACCAGCGCGGCGAGAATCGCCGCGAGCCGGCGTGCGGGGGATGGACGCTCCGAGCGGTTTCGCCGATCGTGGCCTCGGTCAACGCAGGATCTGCGGCGAGGCGGTCCTGGAGGCGCCCGAGTTCCGCGGCGAGGACGTGCGTGGCCTCGTACCGGTCGCCGGGACGGGGACGGGTACACCGCTCGATCACCTGTCTCAGCGCTGCCCTTCCTGCCGTTCCTGCCGCCCCTGCCGTGCCAGCGACCGATGTGCCGGCCGCATCCGACGGGATCGCCGCCAGCAGTTCCCCAGCCAGGATGCCGAACGCATACAGATCGGCACGGAAGTCGGACGCCCCGGTCGCGGCCTGCTCGGGCGCCATGTAGCCGGGCGTGCCCGCCTGCGCCGGCACCGTGGCCTGCCCGTCGATGAACCCTTCGACGCGGGCCACACCGAAGTCGAGAATCTTCACCGCGCCCGAAGGCGTCCGGACCACGTTCTCCGGCTTCAGGTCGCGGTGCACGACACCGGCGGCGTGCGCCGCGTCGAGTGCGCAGGCCGTCTGATGGAGGACGTCCACGACCCGCTCGAGCGACAATCCACCGCCATCGATCCAGGCGCGCAGGGTGGGTCCGGGCACGTACTCCGACACCAGCACGAGGCGCCCGGCGATCTCCTCGAGCGCGTGCACGGTGGCCACACCGGGGTGCACGAGCGCGGCCGCTGCCCGGGCCTCCGTCCGGAGCCGCATCGCCTGGCCGGCCTCGAGCCCTGCCGACGATGACAGGATCTTGAGGGCCACGCGCCTCCCGAGCCGCGTGTCGTCGGCGAGGTACACGGTGCCCATGCCGCCGCGGCCCAGGATC
>JABFRY010000281.1 GCA_013140955.1 Acidobacteriota bacterium | reverse complement strand
GTTCTCCTAAGAGCGCGCCCCATCCAATGGTCCGAATCAAATGTGACGGTGGGGATCGAGGTGGTGGACAGCGGAATTGGCATTCCCGAAGAGGCGAAACATCGCCTGTTCAAGAATTTTTCTCAGGTTGATGCTTCTTCCACGCGGCGTTATGGCGGAACTGGCCTGGGACTGGCCCTTTCCAAGAGATTAACCGAACTCCAGGGAGGGCAGATCGGGGTGCAGAGCCATGTCAACGTCGGTTCCAGCTTCTGGTTTACCGTTCCCGCCCGAATCTCCCGGAATCAAACCAGAGACCGCGAAATCCCCCGTTCCATCCAGCGTTTGCGGGTTCTGGTCGTGGATGACATCATTACCAATCTTGAAGTGGTCAGCCTGAATCTGCAGCGTTGGGGCATCTCATGTCTTTGCTCACGCGATGCGCCGCACGCACTGGAACCGCACCACGTCTCCGCCGACGCGTCCGTCCGCGATGGCCGTGTCACCGCCCCCGTCGATCCCTTCGAGCGCCCCCTGCACCGCATCCCCGGCGTGCGTGAGGTGGAGGACGAAGGGCAGCGCCTCTCCCGTTGGCAGCTTCACCGCGCCCGACCACGTGCCGGTGAGGTTCACGGGCGGCTGTTCAGCTCCGCTCATGCCTCGGGAGTCCGTACCAGGACGACCACCTGCCCGGCGTCGTTCCAGAGCAGCAGCCGGCCGTCCGGCGCTTCCACCATGTCCCGCACCCGCATGCCGATGTTGATGCGTTCGGCGAAGACCACGCGGTCTCCCGACCGGCGGATGCGAAAGAGCAACTCCGCACGAAGAGAGGCGAGGAGCAGGTCGCCCGTCCATTCGGGGAGCGCCGTGCCCCGGATCTCGAGCAACTGGGACGTGCCGACCGACGGGACGAACGCCAGCGCGGGCTCGCGAAACCGCCCGTGCGTGCGTGGGTCCTCGGCGAGCGGCCAGGGCTCCCCGGTGTACGACGTGCCGTAGGTGGCCAGCGGCCAGCCGTAGTTGCCGCCGCGCACCACCAGATTGAGCTCGTCGCCACCTTCCGGACCGTGTTCGCTCGACCAGACGCGGCCCTGGTCATCCACGGTGAGCCCCTGCGGATTCCGGTGGCCCACGCTGAAGACGCGGCTTTCCCCGGTGCCCGACAGCAACAGGATCTTGCCGTAGCTGTTGCCGGTATCCTGCGGAAACGCCTCCATGCCGTCGCTGCCGTCGCCGCCGTGGTCGCCCACGCTCAGGAGGAGCCCGTCGGGATGCAGGGCCAGTCGTCCACCGCTCGAATCCGCGCCCTCACCCCGCGGCCACTGCCGCTCCAGTTCCAGGCACGGCGACGTGTCGAAGACGGTCTGCCAGGGACCTTCCAGGTCCCCGGAGGCCGGCGTATCCACCCAGTCCCAGGCAGAGACCCGCAGGCTGATGCAGCGTTCGGCTGGATGCCACGCATGGTGTGCGAGGTAGAGCCGGGGCGTCGGGCCACGCTCGTCCACCAGGAGATCGAGGATGCGGAACGGGGCGGCCATGCCCGCGCCCGCCGCCTCGACGAGCGCCTGCCGGTCGAAGGGGAGCCTCACGGGCAGGAGCGTCGAGCGCAGCGGCCCCTCGCCGTCCCACGACAGGCGATAGAGCTCGCCCGCGGCTGTGGCGAGCAGGAAGTCGTCCCCGAACGTCGTGAGCGACCCGCCCGCACGCGGCCGGTCCGGTGGGGGAACGAGATCCGGGTACGTCGTTGCCGTGAAGGTGTAGAGGGCCGATCCGACCGTCACCGGAGCCGCGGGTGCGGGCGCTTCGGATGCAGGATCTGGAGCGGCCGCGTCGCCCGCCTCGGGGACGGCCGGCGCGGCGCACGCGGACAGCACGGTGACAAGGAGCAGGCTGGCACGCAGCACGCTCCGCAGGTGACCGCCGTCCGCTCGTCGAGCGGAGAACGGCCTGGACGCGTCGAACATGATGGCACCTCGCGGCACGGCTCTGGGGAAGCCGATGGCCGCGTCAGGGAAGGGTGCTCAGACTATAACCCGACGGCGCCGCCCCGCGCCGCCCCCCGCGCGCCGGCCGCTGATCGACCGTTCTGTTCCACGGCATCGCGCAGCGGTCTGTCCGTCTCCGGCCGACGCCGTTGACAGCAGGGCCGGGACGGTCCAGCATGCGGGCGCCCTCCCCGGGTGTGCTGATGCGCCGACGCGACCTCCTGTACGTGCTCGTCCTCCTGTTCCTCTCCGGCTGCGGCGACGGTCCGTCGCCGTCGGCCCCGAGCCCCGCGCCGGGGACGTCCGGCGTCACGGGATCCTGCGCACCGCCACCCGCGCCCTCGGGCCTGCACGTCGTATCGATTGTGGGAACGACCGTGGAACTCGCGTGGACGCCCATACCGGGCGCCGACGTCTACGTGGTCCTGGTGGGGACGACGCCTGGAGGCACCGAGACCTTCGTCTCCGATACGTCCCAGGCGTCCATCCGGTGGGGCGGTGTCTCGCCGGGCCGCCATTTCGCCCGGGTGCAGGCACACACCGCCTGCGGTAACGGACCGTCCACCGGCTCGATCGAGTTCACCGTGCCCGAGGTCGTGAACTGAGACCAGATGCCTCGGCTTCGGCGTCAGCCCCTCGTCGGAAGGGACACGCCGGGGTCGGGGCCCTCCCGCGCGGCTGACGCTGCCCGGTCGAAGAGCGGCATGGCCGTCGCCAGGGCGTCTGCGGTGCCCACGAGGTACACGACATCTCCCACCTCGAAGGGCATCGTGGGGTCGGGATTCTGGAGCAACTCGCCCCGGCGCCGGACCCCGACCATCAGCGCACCGGTGGTGCTCCGCATCTGCAGCCCCACGGCGGAGGCGCCCGATGCCCGGCTGCCCGCGAGCACGAGTGCCGAGTCGATCTTGAGCTCCTCCAGCCCGTGCATCTCCCCCAGGCGCCTGCGCGGGGCGGTGTGCCTGCGCTCGGTCGTCTGGGTCTCCGCCCGCACGCCGCTGATGCCCGCCTCGATGACATTGCGCGGCACCTCCATCGCCCGGAGGATCCTCGAGATGATCTCGACGGCGCTCTCGACTTCCTCCGCCACCACGTCACGTGCGCCCAGTGCCAGGAACATGTCCCGCTCCAGCAGGTAGCGCGTACGCACCAGCACCGGGACGTCGGGCGCGGCGCGCGCCAGCGTGTCCACCACCCGCTGGCTTGCCTGCGGGTCGTTCATGAGCAGCACGACCAGGCGGGCACTGTCCAGGTGCGCGTGCTGGAGGGCTTCGAGGCTCGTGGCATCCCCGTAGTACACGGGCAGGCCCAGGTGCTTGCCCTGGCGCACGTTGTCGGCATTCAGGTCGAGCACCACGAAGGGCAGTCCGCAGGAATGCAGCGTCCGCGCCGCGAAGCGCCCTGCGAGGCCGAAACCGATGATCACGACGTGGCCGTCCAGCGCCGCATCTCCCTGGTCGGCTTCGTCGATGCTCTGTACGCCGATCAGCCGCTCGAGGGGCGCGAGCAGGCGCTCACCGGCCGTGATGTGCGGCGCCACCCTCACCAGCAGGGGCGTGAGGAACATCGAGCCGATGCCCGCGGCCAGCAGCGGGTTGGCGGCGGCGTCGTCGATCACGCCGCTCGTCTGTGCCAGGCGGGTCAGCACGAAGCCGAACTCGCCGAACTGCGCCAGGCCCACGCCGGCCAGCCAGGCCACCCTGGCGGGGAACCGCATGGCGAGCGCCGCCAGCGTGGCCAGCAACCCCTTGCCCAGCACGAAGCCCACCAGCAACAGGCCGACAAGGACCGGCTGTGTCAGTACGACGCGGATGTCGAAGAGCATGCCGAGCGACACGAAGAACAGGCTCACGAAGGCATCGCGCAGCGGCAGGATGTCGCCCATGGCGCGATGCCCGTACTCCGTGTCCGCGACGACCATGCCCCCGAGGAACGCGCCGAGCGCGAGCGACAGCCCGGCCAGCGAGGTGAGCCAGGCCGTGCCGATGCAGATGCCCAGAATGGCGAGCAGGAAGACCTCGCGGCTTCGGCTCGCGTCCACCCAGCCGAGCACCGTGGGCACCACGTAGCGGGCTACCGCGACCGTCGCCACGACGACCACGGTGGCTTGCGCGATCGCGATCAGGATGCCGACGGTGGCGTCGCCCGTGTTGCCCGTGGCGCCGAGCAGCGGCACGATGAGGACCATCGGCACCACGAGGAGGTCCTGAAAGATGAGCGCGCCGACGATGAACCGGCCGTGGGGGGCATCCAGTTCCCGTCGTTCGGCCAGGGCACGCAGCACGATGGCCGTACTCGACAAGGCGAATACGAAGCCGTAGAACACGGCACGGCCGGGCGGCTCTGCCAGGGCGAGTGCGATGCTTCCGGCGGCCAGTGCGGTGAGGCCGACCTGCAGCACCCCACCGATCACGACCTGCCGGAAGATGTGGCGAAGCCGTGCCAGCGAGAACTCCAGGCCAATCGTGAACAACAGCAGCACGACACCGATCTCGGCCAGGACCTCGATGGACTCGACGGAGGCCGTGATCCTGAACCCGCGCGGGCCGAGCAGGGCGCCGGCCAGCAGCAAACCAGCGACCGTCGGCAGCTTCAGTCGCGACAGGATGACGGCGACCGCCACCGCGAGGGCGGCGACGACGGCCAGCTCGTCCAGCAGCGGGACGTGCCCCATCAGCCGGGTCCCCGGTCCGCGCCCCGTGGAGGCTGCGCCACGTCCAGCAGGAGCCAGGCCGAGCGGCACCGCCAGACCGGCGGCCAGGCGCGCCGGCAGCGAGGCAGGAGCGCCGGCAGGGCAGCTGACCGTGCAGCTGACAGCGTGGGTGGCTGCGTTGCAGACATGCCGGGTCTCTCGGATGGATAGTCGACGGCGTGGTCGCCCGGCGATTCGGTTCCGGCCGGCCCTCGCCGCCCGCGGGGCGGACGTGCCCCTATTGTGCCTGACATGCTGCCGGGTGCCCGTTCGCAGATGTCCCGTCGCGCGTCCATGCTCCGGCGCACCGGGGCGTGCGGCGTCTCGCCGTCCTCACGCCCGACCGCCGGGGGTGATGCACGGCGTGCGTCCGCCGATGTACAGGTAGAATTTCAGGCGGCACCCGGCGTGGACCGCCGGACCCTGGCACGCTGGCCCGCCCGTTGGCGTGACGTGCCCATTGGAGGACACATGGATTCAGGTGTAAGTCTGCTGGCGATTCCCGCCGGCCTCTTGTTCATCGTGCTCGTCGTGATGGCCCTCTTCCTGACCGCCTAGAGACGCGCCTCCTCACGGCACGCCGGGTCGTGCCCGCATCGGCAGGAGGCTCCCATGCCCAGTCAGTTCTCGTCGATCGGGTTTCACGTGGCCTCGGGCGAGGATCTCGCCGCGCTGGCCACGCGCGTGGCCGATCGCGCAGACACGATCGACGCGCCCGAGGGGCAGTACCTCAAGTGGGCGCCGCCCTCGGGCGAGCAGCTCTGGCTGCAGGTGAAGCGCTCGGGCGACGCGATGGGCATGACCCCGCACTTCGAGGGGCGCTCGGAGGTGCACGCGCGGCTCGAGGCGCGCGTGGCCCGCGACACCCACACGCCGCTCGACGGCACCTTTCTCGCCTGGGCACGCCCCGACGGGCACGACGCGCCCGGCGGCGAGTATCCCTTCGTCTTCGACTGTCCGGACGCGCGCGTGCACGACACGCTCGAACTGCCGGCATCCGTTGTCCTGCAGGTGGCGGCGTTCGCGCAGCAGCTCACCGTGCACGAGTCGGAGGCGGCCTTTCACGACCACCAGGCGTCGCAGGGGACGTCGTTCGCGTCCCGGTCGTTCATTCCTTCGGGTCTCGTGTCTCCCGCCGGGGAACCGGTGACCCCGCCCGAGTCGCACGCGCTCATGGCCGGCCACGTGGCCGACGCCGGTCCGCGGACCAACGGTGTCACCGGCGCCGGGTACTGGTGGGCCCTGCTCGACACGGTGGGTGGCACGTTCGACGTCGTCGTCGATCCCGCCATCCTCGACGCGCCCATCAGGGCCGGTAACGTCCTCAGCGGGTGGTTCTGGCTGTCGGGCCGTGTCCGGCGCGATCCCCCGCCGCGGGCGGGCTGGCTGCAACGCCTCCTCGGGCGCTGACGACCGCGAGCGGTCCGCTCCGCAGGCGGCGCTCTCGGGTACACACCCCGCCGCAATCCGGCACACCCCGCACACGAAGCGTCCCGGCCTCATGTCATCATGGCCGCCGCCGCCGGGTTGTCCGTCATGGCGTCGGACACTCGTCGGCGCGAGGGGCAACCGATGAAGCAGCGGGACGGGGACGCGGGTGGCGGCATGGCGAAGGACTACGGGATTCGGCGGGATCAGTACGTCATCGATCCCGGCTTCCTGGCCGACGGGCTCGTCCGGCTCGGAGACGGCGTGGACATGTCGGTGCCGGCCGCGCCGGGCCGTCGCATCGGCCAGTCGCCCCTCCTGCCGCCGTCGCTGCTGGGCGCAGAGGCCGTCGAGTCCTTCACCCTGAGCGAATCGTTCACCTTTGCCGAGGTGACCTCGGTGTCCCAGGAGTCCAAGGTGCTGTCGGCCTACTTCAAGGGCCGCTACGGCCTGGTGAGTGCCGACGCCGCCTACCAGCAGGCGAAGGAGGATCAGGCGTCCTCCCAGTCCCTCTACGCGCTGGCCGAGGGGCGTGGGCACGCGCGCGACATCACCGAGGTGCTGGGTGGCCGTCCGCTGGCCTGGAACCCCGAACTCCGGCCGGTGCTCGAGGGCAGCGCCGCCTCCGATGCCGACTTCGCCCGCCAGTTCCTGCTCGACTTCGGCTCGCATTACGTCGCCTCCGTCGAGTACGGCTACCGCGTGGCCATCAGGGGAAAGCTCTCCCGCACGGCCACGACAGAGACAGCGAACGTCCGGGCGGCATTTCGCGCCGCGTTCATCTCGGGCTCCGCGGAGGGAGGCGTCAGCGCCGAGCACCGGAAGGCGCTCGAGAGCTCGAGCCTGGAACTGGCGTTCGAGGCGACGTCTGGCGGGCTCTACGAAGGCGAGACGCGTCGGCTGGGCATCCTCACCAATCTCGACGACATCCTGGCGACGCTCAAGGCCCTGCGGACGGGGACGCTCGTCATCCGTGCCGCGCCACTGGCGGCCGTGGTGCGCACCTACTGGAACCTGCTCCCGTCCACATTCGAGCGGTCGCGTGCCCTGCTGGCGGCCGACAGCGCTCCGATGCCGGAGGCCGCCTACGGCGTGCCGGCGGGCACCATCGTGGCCTGGGCGCCCACGCCCCGACATGTGCAGGTCGCCGACGACGGCAGCCGGACGCTCGTCCTGCCCGAGGGATGGGCCCTGTGCGACGGACGTGACGGGAGGCCCGACCTGCGGGACCGGTTCGTGATGGGCACGGCCGCGCTGGAAGCCGTCGGTCAGCCAGGCGGGTCCGCGACACACGCGCATGCCGGCACGGTGGCCAAGACGAAGAGCACGCGCGACCAGAAGGGTGGCGTGGCCGGGGTCAGCAACTACGCCCTCGGCACGCACACGCACGATGTGACCATCAAGCCGGGGCCGAATCTGCCTCCACACGTGACCCTCGTGTTCCTCGTGCGCTGCTAGCCAGGGCCACCCCCCACGTCGCGTCGGCCTCGGTGGTGCGCCCCGGTCCGGGAGGCCCCTCGCGCGGCGCGGCTTGATCATACATAGAACTTCGATGTATAAGACTGCCACGTATGGACGTCGGCAAGGACCTCGTCGCTGCGTCGGCCACACCGCTGGTGCTCGCCATCCTGGCCGAGCGTGAGAGCTACGGCTACGCGATCATCAAACGCGTCGGTGAGTTGTCCGACGGGCACCTGCGCTGGACCGACGGCATGCTCTATCCGGTTCTGCACCGGCTGGAGCGAAATGGGCTGGTCGCGTCGAAGTGGGGAGCGGCCGAGACCGGCCGCCGGCGCAAGTACTACCGCCTGACGAAGGCGGGACGGGCACAGCTCGAGGCCGAGCGCCAGCGGTGGCAGATCGTGGATCAGGCGCTGCACCGCATCTGGATGCAGGCGTCCACCGCATGAGCGCCGAACCCGCCCGCGGCCTCGAGGCACAGATCGACCAGTGGCGTGCCTTCCTGCGCCGGCGCCGTGAACTCGACGGACCGGATGTGGAGGAGCTGGAGTCGCACCTGCGCGATCAGGTCGAGGCGCTCATCGAGTCTGGCCTCGACGCCGACGAGGCGTTCCTCGTGGCCGTCAAGCGCATGGGTAACCTCGACGCCCTCTCGCGTGAGTTCGCGCGCGAGCACTCGGAGCGGCTGTGGAAGCAGCTGGTGGTCGCGCCCGAGTCGGACGGCGCGGGCCCCCGCGGCGGCCGTCGCGAGTTCGGCGTCGCGCTGGGCC
>JABFRY010000447.1 GCA_013140955.1 Acidobacteriota bacterium | reverse complement strand
CTTCCACAGCGCGGATGCGCTCGGCAGCACCGTGGGCGTCTCCTGCGACATGTGCCACCCGGATGCCGCCAACACGCACCCGGAAACCTATCCGAAGTTCCAGGCGCAACTGGGTCGTGCCATCCTGCTGCGCGACATGATCAACTGGTGTATCCAGCAGCCGGTGCGGGGTGTCCGGCTCGACGACGGCTCGGCGAACCTGCGCGCCCTCGAGGCCTACATCTACGCGCAGCGCGCCGGCACGCCGCTCGCCTACGGCCGACACTAGCGCCGCTTCCGGTTCGGCGTAGCACTCTGCCACTCGGCCTGCTGCCCAGCCTCCGGCGCGACGACGTGGGAAAGCGCTGCGCCAGGGGATTCGGTCGTTCCCCTTGCGCACCGTTTTCCAGACCACCGCTGTCACGGCGTGCGCAAGTCGGACCGGGCCAGAGCGCGACACCGCACCGAGAATCGGGTTAGCGCCCGACGGCGCGCGTGCGCAGCGCGGCAGCGCGTTCGTCCGGGCCTCCGGCGCGACGACGCGGGAAAACGGTGCTTCAGGATGTTCGTCTGTCGATGCTCGGCATGGGTCCCGGTCACCCATGCCTCGGTCGCTCCCTTTCGCACCGTTTTCCAGACTGACGCCGTCGCGTCGTGCGCAAGTCAGCCCGGCCGAACGCGCTGCCCCGCTGCGCACGCGGCGTCCACAGCATGGCGCTGCCCGCCTCGGCGGCGTCAGCAGTAGCCGGGCGGCACGTCGAGCAGGACACGCCGCGCCAGCAGCTCGTCCCACGCCGGGCCCACGCGCGCCGGGTCGAGTGCCCCGCCGGTGAGATCCCCCTGCACCGTCAGGCGCTCGGGGAGATAGCGCAGGACGGCGCGAAACTCGTCGGCATACTCCTCGGTCGGAAACTGCAGCGTGAGCTCAGACGTCTCGCCGCGCCGCTCCACGCGGTACAGCGGGTTGACGACCACCGTGGCGTTCCCGGCCGGGCGCACCGGCGCCAGCGCATAGCGGCGAAAGACGGACGCGTCGCGACTGGCCACGAGGTCGAGCGCGGCTTCGCCCTCGAGCGCCTCGGGCACGACGTCGCGCGAGAGATCGACGGCCTGCTGGTCGAGCAGCTGATCCAGCATCGCCGAATCGCGGAAGAGGCGGGCGCCCTGAGGCGCGAAGAGATCGCGGTAGGTGGCAGGCGTCAGCGTCATGCCCGCGGTGTAGTTCTCACCGAGCGCGCTGTGCAGATGCGGCATCACCACCAGGCCGTTCGCTCCGGCCGCCCGCATCATCTCCTCCGCCAGCAGGCGCCGGTTCCAGACGTAGGGAAAGGCGTCGGAGCAGACGACCATGCCGAAGGCGCCCCGCTCGAAGGGCAGCGGACTGCTGGCGTCGCAGCACACCGCGTCGGCGGACGGCGCCGTGAACCGGCGGGCCAGCCACAGCTTCCAGAAGTACAGATCGGCCACCACGGCCCGCGTCCCGGGCACGGCGTCGGCCAGCACCCGCGTCAGGTGGCCGGACCCGCCGCAGACGTCGAGCGTCCAGGTGCCGTGGGGCAGTCCGGCGCCGAGCGACCGCAGCAGCGCCTCGGCCACGAGGAACGTGGGGTCCGAGAAGCGATACACGAAGTACAGGCTCTCGGCATCCTGGCTGAGGAGCGCCAGGCCGTCCCGGTACGTCGCCCCAGGGCCCGCCGCCAGGAAGCCCCGGAAGGCGTCGGTACGGTCCCCGTCGAGATCGAGCATGCGCATCAGCGCCGCGTCGGACTGGCCGGCCTCGAGCAGGCGGATCGCGTCCCGCGCCCGGTCGTCGGCGATCAGCACGGGAATGCCGGCGACGACCGGAAAGGCACAGCACTCGCACCCGAGCACGCCGGCCTCGATGCCAGACGCGGTGCGGACGAGCGCGTCGTGCTCCACGACGTCCAGCGGGGACCCGCAGTGCGGGCAGCGGAGGCGCTCGAGCAGGTCTAGACGCATGGCAGCCGTTCGATGAAGGGGTCGCGCGCGGACGGAATGGCCGCGCGGTGATAGTGCTCCACGCCGAGGAGTCGCGGTGCGGCGTCGGCCCGCATCCGGGCGAAGGGTCCGCCGGCCACCTGGGACCGGTGACACTGCAGCGCCTCCAGCTTGCGCGCCGCCACGTCGCGCACGTCGAGCACGAGGGTCGGCGGCGCGGCCAGCGCGCCAAAGGCATCCGGGTCGGTGATGCCGAGCACGGTCTCGCCTGGCGCCGCGCCGAACCGGCACGACTCGACGATGCGGCGCACCTGCCCTCCGGGCATGGTCACGTAGTAGAGCGCCGGAGCGTATTCGCCGAGCGCGCCGACGGCGGCGGTGGTCCGCTCGTGCACCACCACGTGATCCGGATGCCAGTACAGCCCGTCGGCGCCGAAGGTGACGACGACGTCCGGAGACAGCCGCTGCAGCTCCCGCACGAGCGCGGCGTCGAACGCCTCGACGTCCACCCACGGCAGGTATCCGTCCGGGTGGTCGAGGTGCACCACCTCCGCGAGGCCCAGAACCAGGGCCGCCCGGGCCAGCTCCGCGACGCGCGTCTCCCCGAGCGCGGCATCGGTGTCGCCAGCCCGCAGGTCGCCGCGGGTGACGCTCGTGTGTGCCACCCGCGCGCCC
>JABFRY010000046.1 GCA_013140955.1 Acidobacteriota bacterium | reverse complement strand
CCGGAGGCGAAGATCACCAGCGCCGCGGCCACCTGCGCCCAGGCCGGCAGCGGTTGCTGGTACCACCGGGGGGGCACCGCAGGGGCGGGGCTCGCCAGGGCCAGACTCAGAGCCTCCGACAGGCCCACGCCGGCCTCCGGCTCGGGCACGTCCCAGGCACCCAACGCGGCCCGCGTCGAGGACAAGGCCGAGACTTCCGCGGCGCACGCCGGACACGTATCGATGTGCCGCGCCACCTGTCGGCGGACATCGACGTCGCACTCCTCGTAGGCGTAGGCAATGAGCCCGGCAGGATCTCCACACTCGAACATGACAGTCATCCTCGCTTCACGAGCCGTGGCACAGGCCGCGACCGCTGCTCGAACTGACGACGCAGGACACTCAGCCCCTGATACAGTCGCGTCTTGACGGTACTCAGGGGGCATCCGAGCAGGTCGGCGATCTCCTGGAACGTCATCCCGTGGTACTCCTTGAGCAGGATGGCCGTGCGCTGATCCTCGGGAAGGTCCGCCATCGCGGCCTCGACCACCGCGCTCAGCTCCCGACGGGCCACCAGCGTCTCGATGGACTCCGCCGGACCGGTCTCGGTCACCATCTCCACCGGATCCATACCCTCGGGCACCTGGATCATCGGCGCACGGCGCTGCCTGCGCATCCAGTCCCGGCACAGGTTCAGCGTAATGCGATACAGCCAGGACGAGAACTTCGCCTGCCCCTTGAACCCCGGCAGGGCCCGGTACGCGCGGAGGAACGCGTCCTGGCACACGTCGCGCGCGTCCTCCTCCCGGCCGAGGGTCCGGTAGGCGAGGGCATAGATCGGCCGCTCCCAGCGCAGTACCAGCTGGTTGAAGCTGTCCCTGTCCCCGGCGACGGAGCGTGCGACGAGCTCTTCGTCGGTCAGATGCATCAGAAAGTGTCGGTCACCGACCCGGCAGTCCCTAAGACGGCCGGTCGCCCCCCCTGGTCTGGCCGCATCATACGCCCGGCCGGTGCCGGGACGGCGCGGCCGGCACGGTACAATTGCCCGGATCGGCGATACCACGTGATTCAACTGACGGAACTGACCAAGTCGTTCGGGGACCGGGTCCTGCTGGACCGTGTCACCTGGCAGATCGGGGACCGGGAGCGGGTGGGTCTCTGCGGCCCGAACGGGGCCGGCAAGACCACACTGCTGAGGATGCTCGCCGGCCTCGACGAAGCGGACGCCGGGGGGATCGTGCGCCCGACGGGCCTGACGATCGGCTACCTGCCGCAGGACGGCCTGGCCCACGCCGGCCGGACCGTGTTCGAGGAAGCCAGCGCCGCCTTCCAGCACCTGCTCGATGCCCGGGCGGAGATGCACGACATCGAACAGCGCCTGAGCGAGACCCCGTCCAACGGCGCCCACGACGCCCTGCTGGCCCGGTACAGCCAGCTCCAGGACCGATTCCGCCTGGACGACGGATACAGCATGGACCTGCGGATCGCCACGGTGCTGCGGGGTCTGGGCTTCCGGCAGGAGGACTTCACGCGACCCGCCGAGACGTTTTCCGGCGGCTGGCAGATGCGTCTGGCGCTCGCCAAGCTCCTGCTGGGTCGCCCCAACCTGTTGCTGCTCGACGAACCCACCAACCACCTGGATCTCGAGGCCCGCAACTGGCTGGAGGGCTACCTGTCCGCGTACCCCCATGCGGTGATTCTCGTCTCGCACGACCGCTACTTCCTGGATGCCGTGGTGACGCGCATCACCGACCTGAACCTCCGGCGACTCACCGACTACGTCGGCAACTACTCGAAGTACGTCGAGTCACGGGACGCGATGCTCGACCGGCTCCGTCAGGCCAAGAAGGAGCAGGACGAGGAGGTCGCCCGCATCCGGATGTTCGTGGACCGGTTCCGGTACCAGGCGACGAAGGCGGCCCAGGTCCAGAGCCGGATCAAGCTGCTCGAGAAGGTCGTGCCGATCGAGGTGCCGCCGGAGCGCAAGCGCATCCACTTCACGTTTCCCACGTGTGCCAAGAGCGGGCGGACGGTGCTCGAACTGAACGGGCTCGCGAAGGCCTATGGTCCCCTGGCCGTCTTCCGGGAGCTCGACCTGCACATCGAGCGAGGCGACCGCATTGCCCTCGTCGGACCGAACGGAGCGGGCAAGTCCACCCTGATGCGGATGCTCTCCGGCGAGGAGGCCCCGGATGCGGGTGTCCGGGAGATCGGCCACCAGGTGGTGATGGAGTACTTCGCGCAGGACGAGGCGACGCGGCTCAATCCAGCGCTGACGGTCTACGAGACGCTCGTCGCCGGCTCGCCCCACGACATGGTGCCGGCCATCCGCACCATCCTGGGCGGCTTCCTGTTCTCAGGCGACGATGTGTACAAGAAGGCGGGCGTCCTGTCAGGCGGGGAGCGTACCCGGCTGGCGGTGGCGCGCATGCTGCTGCGCCCCTCGAACACGCTGCTGCTCGACGAGCCCACCAACCACCTGGACCTCGACTCCAAGGACGTCCTGCTCGATGCCCTCGAGGACTACGGCGGCACCCTGATCATCGTCTCGCACGACCGCTATTTCGTGGAGCGGCTGGCCACCCGCATCATCGAGATCGGCGACGGTCGCGCCGTGAGCTATCCCGGCACCTACGCCGACTTCCTCTGGCGGAAGGAACATCCCCAGGGTTCGAGTCCGACTGTGGCGGCCACGGCGGCACCCGCACGACCCGAGAAGCGACGACCGCCCGCCACGGCGGTCCAGCAGGCCGCGCCGGCCCAGGACCGCGACGCACGCAAGCAGGCCGACGCCGCGCGACGCAAGGCCCAGCGGGCCCGGGAAGGACTGCTGAAGCGCATCGCGGAACTGGAAGCGCGGATCTCGGACCGGGAAACCGCCGTCAAGGCCCTGGAGGCGGACATGGCGCAACCTGGCTTCTACGATGACCGGCACGATTCACGGGAGATCATCAATCGACACCAGGCCCTCATGTGGGAGGTGGGAGATCTGATGGCGCAGTGGGAGGCCCTGCAGGAACACGCAGCGGCCGAGGCCCCGGATTCGTAACCCGGACGGGCGCAACCGACGAATCTGATACCGCACCGACAGATCTGTGATCGCCAGGCCGCCGCTGACGGCACACGGCGGGGCAACTCCGCCTGAAACCGTCGATGACCTCCCAGATCGCGCGGGCACGCGGCTTGCCCTGTGCGGTGAGGTCACCGCCGACCACAGCCGCACAACAGCCTATGACACGCGCCCCACGACACGCACGCCCAGGGACCGCTCCGGCGGCCGTCATCCACCTGCCGGCGGCACGTGCACGCCCGGCGGCCCCCTCGCCGGAGGCGCCGGTGGGCGACGCCTTCTTCAGGCACATCGTCGCCGGCATGCGCAACGGGGTCCTCGCCATTGCACGCGATGGCGCCCTTCGCCTGATGAACAGCGAGGCCTACCGCATCTTCGGTGTGGCACACCGGCCCGACGACATCGGACGCCCGGTGGCCAGCGTCCTCGCGTCCCACCCTGACGTCGTCCGGACGCTGCTCGCCGCATTCGACCTTCACCTGCTGCCCAATCGGGCGGAGCTGCGCCTGCGGCCATCGGGCAAGGTGATCGGCTACACGGTGGCCCTCATCCGGGAGGACGATGGCGAGGTGGTCGGCGCCGCCATGTTCTTCAAGGACCTCACCCGCGTGGAGCAACTCGAGGAACGGGAGCGCCTGCGGGACCGTCTCGCGGCACTCGGAGAAATGGCCGCGGCCATCGCACACGAGGTGAAGAACCCGCTCGCGGGCATCGAGGTGCTGGCCGGCCTGCTGCGGCGCAAGGTCCCGGATGCCCCTGAGGTCCAGGGCATGCTCGCCGACATCATCAACGAGGCGAAGATGGCGGCGGGCATCGTCCAGGAAGTGCTGGACTTCGTGCGTCCGATTCGCCTGCACGTGGAGCCGATTCCCATCGACGGTGCCCTGCAGGCCGCCGTGCATCTGGCCGGCACCAAGGTGGACCCTGGCGGCATTACGGTCGCGATCGACGTGCCGGCGGCCCTGCCCCAGATTCAGGCGGACCAGCACCAACTCGCGCAGTTGTTCACGAACCTGCTCACCAATGCTTACGAGGCCATGGAGGGCCGGGGCACGGTGTCGATTAAAGCCATGACCACGCGGCTCGATGATGGTGGGGACGGACGGGATGCCGTCATCGTGTCGTTCGATGACGACGGCCCCGGCATCGAGCCGGAGGTCGCAGAGAAGGCCTTCAGCCCGTTCTTCACGACCAAGCCGCAGGGCTCGGGGCTCGGCCTCTCGATCGTGCGCAAGATCGTGGACGCGCACGACGGACGCATCGACCTGGAGTCCACCCCTGGACGTGGCACGACGATCCGGGTCAGTCTTCCGGTGGTGGCCGACACGGGGCTGTGAGCGGAACAGAAGGGAACTAGAGGACAGGCATGGGTCGGATTCTCATCGCAGACGATCATGATTCGCTCAGGCGCGGGCTGGCGCACGCCCTTGCCGACGCCGGGCACGAGGTCGAGGAAGCCCCCAACGGCAACGCGGCCATCGAGCGGCTGCACGACGGCGTCTTCGACGTGATCGTTTCCGACCTCCGCATGGGCGGCAGTACCGGGCTCGAAGTCCTGAAGACGGCCAAGGCCCTGCACCCGACGACCGCCGTGATCCTGATGACCGCCTTCGGAACGGTCTCGACCGCGGTCGAGGCGATGAAATACGGCGCGTTCGACTACGTCCAGAAGCCGTTCGAAATCGAGGAGATGGAGGTCAAGGTCGCCAAGGCGCTCGAGATGCGCCGCATGCAGAACCAGATCGACTACCTCCAGCACACCCAGGCCGACATCTACGAGTTCGACCGCATCATTGGATCGAGCGGGGCGCTGGGGCAGGTGCTCGACGTCGTACGCAAGGTGGCGAAGAGCAATACGACGGTCCTGGTGCGCGGCGAGACCGGCACGGGCAAGGAGCTCATCGCCGGAGCGATCCACCACAACTCCCTGCGCGCCGCCCGCAACTTCATCAAGGTCAACTGCGCGGCTCTCCAGGAGAACCTGCTCGAGTCCGAGCTCTTCGGCCACGAGAAGGGCGCCTTCACGGGCGCGGACAAGCAGCGCATCGGCC
The DNA here is from genome assembly GCA_013140955.1 of Acidobacteriota bacterium. Lineage (GTDB taxonomy): Bacteria > Acidobacteriota > Vicinamibacteria > Vicinamibacterales > UBA2999 > JABFRY01. Next base: position 3,234 of record JABFRY010000046.1, on the reverse strand, counting down.
GCTTCGAGCAGGCCGACGGCGGCACGCTGTTCCTCGACGAGATCGGGGACATGAGCCCGAACACCCAGGCCAAGATCCTGCGCGTGCTCCAGGAGCACGAGTTCGAGCGCCTCGGCGGCACGCGCACGCTCAAGGTGGACGTGCGCCTCATCGCCGCCACCAACCGCGACCTCCCGACGATGGTCGAGGCCGGCACCTTTCGAGAGGACCTCTTCTACCGCCTGAACGTGGTCACCATCGACACACCGCCCCTGCGCGACCGGAAGGACGACATCGCCCCGCTCGCCGAGTTCTTCATCCGTCGCTTCTCCGGGGAAATCAAGAAGCGGATCGACGGCCTGGCTCCCGAGTCGCTGAAGCTGCTGATGCGCTACAACTGGCCGGGCAACATCCGGGAGCTCGAGAACACGATCGAGCGGGCGATGCTGCTCGCTGAGGGCACCCAGATCTCGGTGGAGGACCTGCGGCTCGGCGATTCCGCCGGCGTCTCGTCCGGGCGCGAAGGCGCCTCGGTCGTGAAGATTCCGCCGACCGGCATCGCGCTCGAGGATGTGGAACGCATCGCGCTGACCGAAGCCCTGAAGATGTCCAACTGGGTGCAGAAGGACGCGGCCGAGCTGCTGTCGATCAGTCCCCGGGTGATGAACTACAAGATCAAGACGCTGCGCATCGAGCTGCCGCGCGGGCGGCGCATGCTCATGCCGCAGGGCGCTGCGACCGCCTGAGGGGGACGCCATCCCTTGCGGGACCGCCCTGCGGCCAGCGAGACCTCCCGCCCGCCGGCGTGGGTCCTTCGTCGCGCCGGAGGACCGGGATGGCGTGCTGCAGCGAAGCGACAATCGCGCTAGGGCTGGCGCGCGCGTGGATGCGCACGCCTGTAGACGTCGAGCAGCTGTGCCGCGTTGACGTGCGTGTAGCGCTGCGTCGTGGAGAGCTGCACGTGACCGAGCAGTTCCTGAATCGCCCTGAGATCGGCGCCACGTTCCAGCAGGTGCGTGGCGAAGGAGTGGCGCAGGGCGTGCGGACTCACCCCGAAGCGCGTGCTGGCCTGCGTAACGTAACGGGCCACGAGCCGCTGCACGCTGCGTCCCGACAGCCTCGGGCCGCGCGAGTTGACGAAGAGTGGTTCCTCGCCGCGCGCGCCGCTCCTGCCCGACGGCTGGTGACGAATCACAGCCCGGTCGCGCAGCCACACCCGCAGTGCCGACTCCGCGGAATGGTTGAACGGTACGAGCCGCTCCTTGCGACCCTTCCCCATCACCCGGACCATGCGCCCGTGCAGGTTCACGTCGTCGAGATCGAGGGCCACGAGTTCGCTCAGCCGGAGCCCTGAGGCGTAGAAGAGCTCGAGGATCGCGCGGTCCCGCCGCCCGAGGGGCGTGGCGAGGTCAGGGGTCTCGAGCAACCGGGCCATCTCGTCGATGGAGAGGTGGACCGGCAGCCGGTGCTCCGTCTTGGGCGCCACCGTGAGCGCGGCAGGGTCGCGCTCGATCAGGCCCTCGGTGCGCAGGAAGCGCATGAAGGCGCGCAGCGCGGACAGCTTCCGCGCCACCGAGGCACGCGCCTGACCCTGCCGATGCAGCTCGGCGAGGAACCCCCGGATGGCGGCACGGTCGACGTCCTCTGGTGTGAGCAGCCGGGCTGCTGTGTCCATCCGGGCCGCGAGGAAGCCGGCGAACTGGCTCAGATCGCTCTCGTACGCCTCGACGGTGTGGGGCGAGGCGTTCCGATTCAGCCTCAGGTAGTCGAGGAACTCCTTGACCCGTTCCCGCATCACGCCTCGAGCCAGGCAGCCAGGTCGTGCAGTGCCCGTTCGGCCAGTGCCTGCTTCCGCTCGACCCGCGACTGCCGCCGGCGCCCCTGCATCTCTTCCGGCGGCGCCATGATGCCGAACGTGATGTTCGTTGGCTGGTAGTGCGACGGGTCGGCGTGCGACACGTAGTAGGCCAGGGCGCCGATCGCCGTGGTCCGCGGGGGGGCGCTCGGTCGTTCGCCGCGCACGAGGGCCGCGGCGTTCCGGCCGGCCAGCAGGCCGGAGGCGGCCGACTCCACGTAGCCCTCCACGCCAGAAATCTGACCGGCGAAGAACAGGTCGTCCCGCAGACGCGTCTGCCACGTCTCGCGAAGCACGCGTGGGCCGTTGATGTAGGTGTTGCGGTGGACCATGCCGAAGCGCACGAACTCGGCATGCTCCAGGCCCGGAATCATGCGCAGCACCCGCTCCTGCTCGCCCCACTTCAGCTGCGTCTGGAATCCGACGAGGCTGAAATGGTCCCCCGCCAGGTTGTCCTGGCGCAGCTGGACGGCCGCGTACGGGGCACGGCCCGTGCGGGGATCCACCAGTCCCACCGGCTTCATCGGCCCGAAGCGCAGCGTGTCCCTGCCGCGATGCGCCATCACCTCGACGGGCAGGCAACCCTCGAAGAACGTCTCGCGATCGAAGTCGTGAATGGTCGCCGACTCCGCCGTGACGAGCGCGTCGTAGAAGCGCTGGTACTCGTCGTGGGACAGGGGACAGTTCAGGTAGTCCCCCTGCCCGTCATCGATACCGCACGCCACCTCGGTGGGAGCCGCCGCGGCGCCGTCGCCCTCGCCCACGCTGCGGTCTCCTGCTGCCGGGCCCTGGCTCCCGCGCAGGCTGCGATCCCAGCGCGAGGCGCGAAAGACCTTCTCGCGATCGATCGTCTCCGCCAGGACGATGGGGCTGATGGCGTCGTAGAAGTAGAGGTGCTCGCCGCCCACCAGCGCGGCCACCTCGCGCGACAGGGCGTCCGACGTCAGTGGTCCGGTGGCAATGATGAGCGGGAACGCCGAGGGGTCGGACGGCAGGCGGGTGACTTCTCCGCGGTCGACGGTGATGAGCGGATGGGTGGTGACAGCCTCCGTCACGGCCCGCGAGAACGCCACACGGTCAACGGCCAGGGCGGCGCCGGCGGGCACCCGGTGCTCATCGGCCGCTCGCATGACGAGTGAGCCCAGGCGCCGCATCTCCTCCTTGAGGAGGCCGACCGCGTTGTCGAGTTTGTCGCCGCGAAACGAGTTGCTGCAGACCAGTTCGGCGAAATCGGCGGTCTTGTGCACGGCGGTCGCACGGACCGGTCGCATCTCGAGCAACCTGACCGGAATGCCGAGCGAGGCAATCTGCCAGGCGGCTTCACTGCCCGCGAGGCCAGCACCGACGATCGTGACGGAACAGGGCGGAGGCACGGTGACTGTTGGTGATTGAGGTTGTGG
>JABFRY010000009.1 GCA_013140955.1 Acidobacteriota bacterium | reverse complement strand
AGCAGCTTCGCCTGCACCGTCATCGGCAACTCCCCCACTTCGTCCAGGAAGAGCGTGCCGCCATCGGCGGCTTCGAACAGCCCGGCCTTGTGCTCGGTGGCACCCGTGAAGGCTCCGCGCACGTGCCCGAACAGCTCGCTCTCGAAGAGGGTCTCCACGACCGCCGAGCAGTTGACGGTCACGAAGCGGCGCCCGTTGCGCGGCCCCAGCTGATGCAGCGCCCGCGCCACCAGTTCCTTGCCGGTGCCCGTCTCTCCCGAGACCAGGGTCGTGCGCACGTGCGGCGCCAGACGCCGGATCAGCTCGAACAGGTCCTGCATGGCAGGACCGCGGCCCACCATCCCGCAGAACTCGAGGCGTTGCGCCAGGTCGCGTTCGAGCGCGAAGACGGCACGGCGCTGCGCCGCGTCCTCGCGCACGCTCGTCAGGAGGGCACGCAGCCGAGGCAGATCGAAGGGCTTGGTCAGATAGTCGATGGCGCCCAGCTTGATGGCCTCCACCGCGCTGTCGATCGTCCCGTAGCCGGTCATCAGCGCGACGCGACAGCGCGGCACGAGTTCGCGCAGCGACCGCAGGACGTCGAGGCCGTCCGCACCCGGCATCCGTGCGTCGAGCAACACCACATCGGCCGGTGCGCGACGGATGCGGACAAGGGCATCTTCGCCGGTCAGCGCGGTGCCCACGTCGAAGCCCTCGCCCTCGGCAATGCGCCCGACGAGCGTGAGGATCGACGGGTCGTCGTCGACGACGAGCAGGCGCGGTCGGTGTGCGTGCATGTGTGTGTCGTTCCTGCGAAGCGGCGCGTGTGTCGCGCAACCGTTGCCCGCATGTGCCGCTGGTGCCCCACGGTCGCCCACGAGTGCACGAGACGGGCGGCTCACGCGCTAACCCACTCTATCGGCGTCGGTTGGGCAATCTGTAGGAGAGGGCGCGCGAACGGGCCGCGCGGCTATTGGCCGGTCACGCGGACGTGGACTGTGCGGTAGGCGCACAGGTGCCCGGATGGGCGACCGGGCGGAGCGGGTCGTGCGTGCCTGAGGGTCGGACTACTCCGAGGGGTGCTCGCCCCAGATCTCGGCGAGCCGGGCGTCGCGGCCGCAGCCCCAGCGGTAGTAGCGATACTGGAGGCCGTTCTTCTGGTAGTAGTCCTGGTGGTAGGCCTCGGCCGGATAGAAGGCGCCAGCCGGTGAGACCTCGACGACGACGGGATCCTCGAACTGCGCCTGCAGGCGTACCTTCGACGCTTCCGCCGCCGTGCGCTGGGCCTCGTCACGGTAGAAGATGCCTGGCCGGTACTGGTTGCCGACATCGCAGAACTGGCGATGCGCCACGAAGGGATCGACGTGGCGCCAGAAGTAGCCGACGAGATCCTCGTAGCTGACGACGTCGGGATCGTAGGTCACCTCGACCGCCTCGGTGTGCCCGGTGCCGCCGCGGGAGACGTCCGCGTACGTGGGGCTGGGCACCTCGCCGCCGGTGAAGCCCGAAATCGTCGCCAGCACCCCGGGCACCTTGTCGAAATCGGCCTCGACACACCAGAAGCACCCGGCGGCGAAGATCGCCGTGGCCGTCCGCGGGTCGCCAGCGTCGTCCGCGTCGTCCGCGTCGTCCGCGTCGGCCACCTGGCCCGCCCCGTTCGGCGGGTCGCCCTGCTGGTCCGTCGAGCCGATCCCCTGGGCGACGCCTTCCACGGCTGCACCGGGCTCCGGGGCCGGCCTGGCCGCCGGCTGGCGTTCGACAGTCGCGGCGGGAGTCGTCGGCGCCCCGTCGGGCCACCACCCGGCGAATCCGCCGTTGAGCCAGGCGTACCCCAGGCCGAACACGATGGCCGCCACCAGAATCAGACGCTGCCGCATGACTTCCTCCGCTTGCTCACCCGCGCGGCACGAAACGGAGCGCCGCCCCGTTCATGCAATACCGCTCACCGGTCGGCGCCGGCCCGTCGGGAAAGACGTGGCCGAGATGGCCGCCGCACCGTGCGCAGTGCACCTCCGTCCGCACCATGAACCAGCGCCGGTCCACGGTCGTGCCGACGGCGCCCGCCTCGGGCCGGAAGAAGCTGGGCCAGCCGGTGCCGCTGTCGTACTTGGTCTCGGAGCTGAAGAGCTCCTGACCACATCCGGCGCAGACGAAGACGCCGTCGCGCGCCTCGCCGTCGAGAGGGCTCGTGAATGCCCGCTCGGTGCCGTGCTCGCGGAGCACCTGGAACTGTTCCGGCGTCAACTCCGCCCGCCACTGCGCCTCTGACTTGTCCACGGGAAACGTCCGCTCGGCCAATGCACTGTCCTCCGTCGCGTTCCAGATACGCGGCACGAGCGGCGCCAGCACGGCGCCGGTCCCGAGCACGACGAGCAACTGACGGCGTGTGGTCATGAGGTGGCTCCTCGTTGCGCGGCGCCCGCGCGGGCGACCTGCGGCGCATCCCGATCCGCAGGGAGTTGGATGCCACCGGCGGCCATCTGGGTTCCAGCATCCCGGCGCGCGCCCGTCCGGGGCGGGGCCGTCACCACGGCCGATGCTGACGAAGCCAGGCCTGCGCCGCCCGGTAGTCGGGACATGCGGCCGCCACGAGCCGCCAGAACGCCGCCGAGTGGTTCATCTGCCGCAGGTGCATCAGCT
>JABFRY010000396.1 GCA_013140955.1 Acidobacteriota bacterium | reverse complement strand
CGGGACTCAGCCCAGGAGCATCAGCAGCAGGGCCTTCTGCGTGTGCAGCCGGTTCTCGGCCTGATCGAACGCCACCGACGCGGGCGATTCCAGCACGTCTGCCGTCACCTCTTCTCCGCGGTGCGCCGGCAGGCAGTGCATGAACAGGGCACCGGGTGCGGCAGCCGACATGAGTCCGGCATCGACCTGGAAGGGCGCGAAGAGCGCCCGCCGCCGTCCGGCCTCCTGTTCCTGGCCCATCGACGTCCAGACGTCGGTATAGACCGCGTCGGCGCCGCGCACCGCCTCGCGCGCGTCGGCAAACCGCCGGACGGCGCCTCCGTGGCGGGCGACCCGGGCCGCTGCGTCCACCACCGCGTCTGGCAACTCGTAGCCGGCAGGCGACGCCACGTGGAGCGACATGCCGAGCATCGACGTGACGTGCGCGAGCGACGTGGCGACGTTGTTGCCGTCGCCGACGAATGCGAGCGTACGACCGCGTACCTCCCCCCAGCGCTCCAGCATGGTGAGGGCATCGGCCAGCGCCTGGCACGGATGTTCCTCGTCGGTGAGGGCATTCACGACGTGCAGGGAGCGTGCGGCGGCCGCCAGCGTCGCCGCCCGCGACTGGGCGAACGTCCGCACGACCAGGGCATCCACCCAGCGCTCCAGGTTGCGCGCCACGTCCTCGAGCGGCTCACGGCCCCCGTCGGCGAACTCGCGCGGCAGGTGCAGCGTGTTGCCCCCCAGCTCCTTCACGGCGATCTCGAATGTCGAGAGCGTGCGGAGGGACGGCTTCTCGAACAGCATCGCCACGTGCATGCCGGCGAGCGCCGACGCCGTGGGCGCGCCGGCCCGCAGGGGGCGCTCCGCCTTCAGCCGCCTCGCCCGCGCCAGGAGCGCGTCGAGAGCCTGGTGGCTGAGGTCGAGCAGTGACAGGAAGTCCTTGGAGGACGCGGCTGGTGCACGCTGCATGGGGCTCAGGTCCTGTACTCGCCGTTGATGCGCACGTATTCGGCGGAGAGATCGCACGTCCAGATCGTGGCCGTGCCCGCCCCGCCCGTGCCGAGGTCGATCGCGATGGCAATCGACTCCTGTCGCAACAGGGCTTCGGCCTCGTCCGCCCGTTCATCGTGCGGCAATCCGTCCTCGAACAGGACGATGTCGCCGACCCGCACCGTCACGCTCCCGAGGTCGAAGCGGATGCCCGAGCGGCCCGCCGATGCCACGATGCGTCCCCAGTTGGGGTCGGCGCCATGGATGGCCGTCTTCACGAGCAACGAGTTGGCGATGGTGCGCGCCACCCGACGCGCGTCGTCGTCGCTGGCGGCACCGGTCGCGGTCACGGCGACGAGTTTGGTGGCGCCTTCGCCGCCCCGTACGATGCCGAGCGCCAGGTCACGCGAGACGTGGAGCAGGCCCGCCAGCAGCGCCGGATAGAGGGCGTCGTCGATCCGCACGCCGCTCGCGCCCGACGCCATCGCGAAGAGCGAGTCGTTGGTCGAGCACTCGCCGTCCACGGTGATGGCGTTGAAGGTGTCGCGCGCCGCCGCCCGCAGCGCGCGGTCCAGCATGGCCGGGGAGACATCGGCGTCCGTGGTCAGGTAGCCCAGCATCGTGGCCATGTCCGGCTCGATCATGCCGGAGCCCTTCGCCGTGCCGCCGACCCTGAACGTGCCGGCCGGGGTCGTCACGGTCACCGCGCACGACTTGGGGAACGGGTCCGTGGTCATGATGGCCCGTGCGGCGTCCGCTCCATGGCCCCGTGCCAGCGCCGCGGCCGCCGTCCGGATGCCCGGAAGGACCCGCGTGATGTCGAGCTTCACGCCGATGACGCCTGTCGACGCCACCAGGACGTCCTCCGGACGGCACGCGAGCGCCGCCGCCGCTTCCGACGTCATCAGCCGTGCGTGCTCGAATCCGTCGGTGCCGGTGCATGCGTTCGCGCACCCGCTGTTGGTGACGATCGCTCGTGCGTGCCCCGACGTGCGCTCCAGGTGCTCGCGGGAGACGAGTACCGGCGCAGCCCTGGCGAGGTTGGTGGTGAAGAGGCCGGCGGCCGGTACGCTCGTGTCGCACGCCAGCAGCATCATGTCGAGCGCGCCGCTCTTCTTGATGCCCACGTGCAGCGCACTCGAGGTGAACCCTTCGGGGCACGTGACGCCCCCCTCCGCTGGTGCCACGGTGAATTCCACGGACTCCGACATCACCCTCTATCCTCGTGTTTCGTCGACGCGCCCACGCGGTCGGCGTTCGCCGACCGGTCGGTCAGCGGCATCAACAACGGCGACTGCCCGCACCGGCGAAATGCCGTGCACGACGCACAGTCCAGGCTGATCTTCTCGGGGAGCCACACGTGCGGCACCAGCGAGAACCCCAGGTGCATGAAGAAGCCCGGTGCGTGGCTGAACGCACACAGGCGGGTGAAGCCGGCGTGTCGTCCGCGGCGCACCACCTCGTGCATCATCGCGCGCCCCGTGCCGCGTCCCCGCTCGTCGTGGTCCACCACGAACGAGCGGACCTCGGCGAGCGAAGGTCCGAGTGGCGCCAGCTCGGCGCATCCCCTGATGCGCTGCCCTCCCACCGCGACGACGAACCGGGCCGCGTGCGCCGCAAGTTCGTCCGCGTGCCGTGGCAGCAGCCGGGCCGCGGCCGCATGACGCCCGATGAGATCCTCGAGGGCACCCGCGTCGTCCGGCCGCGCGGTTCGCAGCCAGGTACGGCCGCGTCGGGTGGCACCCCTGGCGTCGGTGGCTGGACGCAACAGGCGTGGGCGCGCCTCGCCCGCGACGGCCGCGGCGATCACGCGGGGACCGCCACGTCGGTGGTGGCCAGCACCTCGTCCAGCACGTCCGCCGCGCGATCGAGGTCGGCCGTCGAGATATTGAGGGCGGGCAGCATTCGGATCACCACGTCGTTGGTGCGGTTGACCAGGAGGCCGCGCTCGCGCGCCTGCTCCACGGCCACGGCCGCCGCGCCGGCGCGCAGCTGCAGACCCCACATCAGTCCCGCGCCCCTGACCTCTTCGATCACGGGATGGCGCAACGCCAGGGTCCGCAGCCGCCGCTCGAAGTGGGCGCCGGCCGCGCGCACGTGCTCCAGCAGGCCGTGGTCGGTCAGCTGGCTCAGGAAGAACGCCGCTGCCCGGCAGGCCAGCAGGTTGCCGCCGTAGGTGGTGCCGTGGTCGCCGAAGCTGATGGTCTCGGCCACCCGTGCCGAGACGAGCGCCGCGCCGACGGGGACGCCGCTCCCGAGTGCCTTGCCCACCGAGACGAGGTCCGGCTGCAGGCCAAGCGTGCGCGCGTGAAACGGCTGCCCGGTGCGGCCCAGCCCCGATTGCACTTCGTCGGCGATGAGCAGAGCGCCGGTCCGCCGGCACGCGACGTCGATCGCCTCCGCCATCTCCCGGGACAGCGGACGGACGCCGCCTTCGCCCTGGATCGGCTCGGCGATGATCGCCGCGGTCTCGGCCGAGACGGCCTCGGCCATCTGGTCGGGCCTCGACGGGTTCACGAAGGTGACGGGCCCCAGCAGCGGCATGAACGGGGCGCGATAGTGCTCGTCGTGCGTCACCGACAGGGCCCCGCACGTGCGCCCGGAGAAGCCGCCCTCGAGCGCGACGAACGCGTGTCGGGGGCTGCCCTGCGTGTACCAGTGGCGCCGCGCGAACTTGAGACAGGCCTCGACGGCCTCTGTGCCGCTGTTGCAGAAGAACACGCGCGGCAGTTCGGAGAGTGCTGCCAGTCGTTCGGCGACCTCCGCCTGCAACGGGTGGTAGTAGAGGTTCGACGTGTGCAGCAGGGTTTGCGCCTGCTCGGCGACCGCCGCCGCCAGGCCAGGGTGTGCATGTCCGAGCGACGTGACACCGATGCCGGACACCAGGTCCAGGTACTCGCGGCCGTCCACGTCGTACAGGTGCGAACCGTTGCCGCGCACGAAGGCCACCGGCTGGCGCCGGTAGGTCTGCAGCACGTGCTTCGATTCCCGCGTCCTGATGTCGTCGAGTGACTGTGTCATGGCCTCACCTGTGTGTGTCCCGCAGCGGGGCCCGACGCCCGCAGGGCGCCGGCCGTTACCGTCCGTCCGTTGACGATCAGCACATCGGCGACGCCGCCGCGCAGTGCCGCCTGGCAGGCCTGCAGCTTGGCAATCATGCCCCGGTTCGCCGTCCCGGAGCGGATCAGGGCCGAGGCGTCCCGCGACCGCATCGACGCAATCGTCTGCTCCCGCTCGTCGAGCACGCCCGCCGTCCCCCCGGCGATCACCAGTCGTCGCGCCCGCAGTGCCGCGGCCAGGTGCGCGGCGAGCGTGTCGGCGTTCACGTTCAGCACCTGTCCCGAGGCCGTGACACCGAGGCAGGCGACGACGGGCACGTAGCGCTTGGCCAGGAGATCGGCCAGCAGGGTCGGCCGCCCCGAGGACACCGGCACGCCGACCAGGCCGAGATCCACCGTTGCACCCGCCGTCGATCGCATGGGTCGGGCCCTGCGGACCGTCACGACGGACGCATCCACGCCCGACAGCCCGACGGCCCGGGCGCCCGCCCGCCGCACGGCGGCCACGAGGCGCGTGTTGAGCGTGCCGGCCAGCACCGCCGTCACCACCTCCAGCGTGCGCGCGTCTGTCACGCGGAGGCCGTCGACCTGTACCTTCTCGATGCCTGCCGTCCGGAGCGCGGCGTCGATCTCGCGGCCACCACCGTGCACGACGACGAGCGGGCCGCTCTCCGAGAGCCGGGCGGCCACCGAGGCGACGTGCGCCAGGTCGGCCGGCTGCTCCAGCAGTTCGCCACCAAGCTTGAGGACGAGCGGCGCCGCCATCAGCGTGCTCCCGGGGGCGCGGCGTGCGCGGGAACGGACGCGCCCCGCGTCCCGGTGGAGGCCGCGGGGGCCCTGCCTGCCATGTGCATCGTCGTGGGTCCTGGAGGAAAAGAATATTTATACATTCGAGTGCATAAACAGTCAAGCATCTGGTGTATGCTGGGCGGCGGTCGTCGGCGCGTGGCCGCGGCCGCTTGCCTGGAGACGAGTGCGCGTGTTCACCAAGGCCCGCCGCCAGGCGGAGATTCTCGACGTCATCCAGCGCGAACCGGTCCGGAGCCAGGAGCAGCTCCGCAACCGGGTCCGCGCCGTTGGCTTCGACGTGACGCAGGCCACCCTCTCACGCGACATCCGTGAGCTCGGCCTCGTGAAGGGCGGGCCGGAGGGTGCCTACCAGGCGCCGGGGCAGGCGGCGAGCGCGCCGGGCGCGACCGGGACGCTCCAACGGGCGCTCAGCGAGTACCTCTCGAAGGTCGACCGCGTGCAGCAGTTCGTGGTGCTGAGAACGGGCCCGGGCCAGGCCCAGTTGCTCGGCGTGGCGCTCGATCGCGCCAGGTTCGACGGCGTCGTGGGCACGCTCGCGGGTGACGACACGATTCTCGTCATCGCCAGGAGCGTGGCGAAGGCCAGAACGCTCGTGGAGCGCCTCACGGCGCTCGCCGGGCAGGGACGATGACGATGAACGAGCGACTTGTCTATGCGTGCCCGGCGGCACCCGATGCCGCCACACTCGTCGGCATCCTGTCGAACCGCCACGGCATGGACGTGGCGACCGTCACCCTCGACGTCGGCGAGCGCGCCGATCTCGAGGTGGCCCGCGGACGCCTGCTCGCGGCCGGCGCGGTCCGCGCCCACCTGGTGGACGCCACCGACTCGTTCGCGCGGGACTTCGTGCGGCCCGCCTTTCTTGCGGGCGTGCTCGGCGACCGGGGGAGCGCGGTGGGCGATTTGCGACGCGCCCTGGTGGCACGCACGGTGGTCGAGACCGCGCGCCACGAGCGCGCCGGGGTGGTCGCGCACGGCATCACCGACGAGGCCGGCACGCCCTGCTCGAAGGCGAGCAGCACGCGGGCGGGCCTGTCGGGGGCCATCAACGGCGTACCGATGCCCCTGGCCGAACTGGCCGAGAGCCTCAACACGATCGCCGGGCACCACGGCGTCGGGCGGTACGAGACGATCAGGACGTGGGCGGACGGACGGCGCGCCCGCGTGGTCCGTGAGGCACCGGCGCTGACCGTGCTGCAGCAGGCGCGGGAGGATCTGGAGCAGAGCCTCGCCGAACCGCACCTGCTCCGCCTCCAGCGGGACCTCCGCGCCGGCTACCTGGCGCTGCTGCACGACGGCCTCTTCTTCACGCCGGCCCGGCGCGCGCTCGACGCGGTGGTCGAGACCGTGCTGGCCCCCGTGAGCGGCACCGTCGAACTCATTCTGTCGGAGGGTGCCTGTGTCGTCACCGGGCGGTGGGCCCTCGACGGGCGAGCGCCCGTCCTCCCATCCGTTCCGACCTCCCCTCACTCCAATCTGGCACACGCATGACACTCTGGTCCGGCCGGTTCGACACGGCACCCGATCCCGACGCGTTCGACTTCGGCATCTCCTTCGGCTTCGACCGCGCGCTCTTCGAGGACGACATCCGGGGCAGCCTCGCCTGGGCGGATGCGCTCGGCGCGGCCGGCGTGCTGTCGGCCGAGGACACCGCGGCCATCGTCGCTGCGCTGAACGGCATCCTGGACGAGGGCCGTCGGGACCCCGCCTTCGTGTCCGGCCCCGACGAGGACGTGCACAGCTTCGTCGAGCGTCAGCTCGTGGCGCGTGTCGGCGATGCGGGCCGGCGCCTGCACACGGGACGTTCGCGCAACGAGCAGGTGTCGCTCGACCTGCGCTTGTACCTGCGCCGTCGCATTCCGCTCCTCCAGGAGGGGATCGCCCGCCTCGTGGGCGCGTGCACCGACCAGGCCGAGCGGGCCGGGGACGCGCTGATGCCGTCCTACACGCACATGCGACGGGCACAGCCCGTGCTGGTGGCCCACTTCTATCTTTCGCATGCGGCAGCCCTGCGTCGCGATCACGCGCGGCTGGCAGGAGCGGCAGCCGAGGCCGACGCGCTCACGCTGGGCTCCGGGGCCATCGCCGGTACCAGCTACCCCGTGGACACCGGCAGGCTGGCGCGCGCCCTGGGCTTCTCGCGCGTCGTGCTCAACAGCATCGACGCCTCGTCCGACCGCGACTTCGTGGCGTCGTTCCTGTTCGCCACGTCGCTCGCCATGGTGCACCTGAGCCGGATGGCCGAGGACTTCATCCTGTTCACCGGCGAGGAGCACGGCTTCTTCGGGCTCTCCGACGCGTCGGCGACCGGCAGCAGCATGATGCCGCAGAAGAAGAATCCGGATCCGCTGGAGCTGGTGCGGGGCAAGACCGGTCGCGCCGTGGGGCGGCTCACGGGGTGGCTCACCACGATGAAGGCCCTGCCCACCGGCTACAACAAGGACCTGCAGGAAGACAAAGAGGCGGTGTTCGACGCCGAGGCGACGCTGGCCGCCTCACTCCGGGCCACGCATGCCGTCATTGCGCGCCTGACGCTGAACGCGTCCACGACCGAGGCGGCGGCGTCGGGACTTCTGCTGGCCACCGATGTGGCGGACTATCTCACCACGCGTGGTGTGCCGTTCCGGCGTGCCCACGAGATCGTCGGGGCCATGGTCCGTCAGCTGCTGGCGGAGGGGCGCGACTTCAGCGCGCTCTCGCGCGACGAGTGGACGGCTGCAAGCGAGCTGTTCGGCGCCGACGCCGCGCGGGCGGCGACGCCGCGCGCGTCGGTCGAAGCCAAGCGCACCCCGCAATCCACCAGTCCTGATGCGGTGCGTGCGGCGATCGCCGAGTGTCGCACGTGGGTTGAGAACCTGCCCAAACCATCGGCCTGACTCGACTTAGCGTGGTTGCCGCGGTATGGTGCGTCTGTTACACTCTGGCCCTGCGCCAGTGTCCGTGGTCCCACCCTTGAGTTTGAGATCCGCACCTCGCGGGGGAGTGCATGCAGCAACGCCGGCCTCGGCTCGGTGACACAGTCGACGACTATTGTCCGCGCGAACGCCGTCTCACCAATCACGCCGTCGTGGCGATGGTCGGCGACGACGTGAAGCAGACGCGGTGTTCCACCTGCGACACGGAGCACGAGTACAAGCACGGGCAGACGCCGTCGGCCCGGCGACGAAAGGAAGCGGCCGCGGGCGCTGTGGCGCCGTCGCCGCGTCGCCGGCAGGCCGTGGCGACCTCCGGCGCGGACGCCGAGGAGCCGGAGGTGGCTGTGGACCCTGATACCGAACTCGAGGCAGAGGCAGATACCGTGCTGCCCGATCTCGTGGAGGCCGAGGCCGTCCTGACGGTTCTGGTGTCGGACGCCGACCTCGACATCGAGCCCGACGATCGGGTGGCGGAGGACGAGGGCCCTGTGCACCGGCGTCTCATTCGCGCGACCCTCCCCCGGCCCGAAGGGCAGGTTCCCGAGCGTCGCGAACCGGACTTCACGGTGCGGCAGCCAGGCGGACGGCAGGGGGG
>JABFRY010000520.1 GCA_013140955.1 Acidobacteriota bacterium | reverse complement strand
GGCCACGCTCGCGCGCACATGCGGGCCATCTCGTCGGGCGGTGACAGACCGTCCTCCTCCCCGACGACGAAGAGCGTGGGCACGGTGATCGCCGGAAGCGTGTCATCGGCACCCGGCCTGGTCATGAGGACGCCGAGCGCATCGCCGATGGCCCTCGGGCTCTGCGCCTCGATCAGCCGCCGGAATCGCGCGACGACGTCCGGACGGCTCGCGGCCGTCGTCGGTCCCAGGCCCCGTTGAATCATCTGGTCGGCCACCGCATGCGCGCCGGCCTCGAGCACCAGCGCGTGCATCCGCCGCCGACCCTCGCGCGCGGCATCGTCGTCACCGGGGCTCCGGGTATCGGCGAGGACGAGACCGGAGACGCGCCCCGGCGCCTGGCGCAGGGCCGCCAGGGCGACGTGGCACCCGATCGACAGGCCGCCGAGCACGGCCGCGGGCACCGCGAGCAGGTCCAGCAGGCGCAGGGCGTGGACCGCGTAGTCGTCGATGGACGGCGCCTCCGCGGGGGCGCTCCCATCGAAGCCCTGGTACGCCGGCGCGATCACGCGCCAGCCCGGAAACGCCGCGATCTGTGGCGCCCACATGCCCGCCCCCATGGGAAAGGCGTGCAGCAGCAGGAGCACCGGCGCGGTCCGGCCCTCGGGGCCGGAGTCGAGGAAGCGGATCCCGTCACGCGCGATCAGGGACAGCATGGGCGCTGACACGCGGGGATTCTATCAGCGACACACCGCCCCGGCGCGCGGCGCGCGGCGGCCAGTTGACCGCCACAGGGGCGGTGCTTGCGTGTAGAATCTACGCCGCATCCTCGAACCGATCCCGCCCACCTTTCAAGTGGCGTCATTCGACGGGGCCTCCGTGCCGCAGCGCACCGGGGGCCGTGCGGGAGGGGTCTGTGGCGGCGCGACGTCGGCTCCCGGATCCAGGCGATCCCGGGGAGCCGGCACTACTCCAGTAGAGGGTTGACTCCATGCGCATCGGCATTCCCGCCGAGACACGGACGGGCGAGCGGCGCGTCGCAGCGACGCCCGAGACGGTGAAGAAGCTGGTTGCCGGCGGGCGCCACCAGGTCGTGGTGCAGGCAGACGCCGGGACGAACGCAGCGGTGTCGGATACGCACTTCACCGAGGCGGGCGCCACGGTCGTGCCGACGGCCGCGGAGGTCTACGCGCAGGCGGACATCGTCCTGAAGGTGCGGGGCCCGGAGGCCGGGGAACTGCCGTCCCTGCGTCGCGGCACCATCCTGGCCGCGCTGCTCAATCCGACGGACCGGCAGGGGCTGGAGCAGCTGGCCGCCACCGGCGTCACCGGCTTCGCCCTGGAGTGGCTGCCCCGCATCACCCGGGCCCAGGCCATGGACGTGCTCTCGTCGCAGGCGAACATCGCCGGCTACAAGGCCGTGATGCTGGCCGCCAACGAGTACGGGCGGTTCATGCCCATGCTGATGACTGCCGCCGGCACCGTGAAGGCCGCGCGGGTGCTGGTCCTCGGCGCCGGTGTCGCAGGGCTGCAGGCCATCGCCACGGCCAAGCGGCTCGGCGCCGTGATCGAGGCCTTCGACGTCCGGCCGGCCGTGAAGGAGCAGGTCGAGTCGCTCGGGGCGAAGTTCGTGGAAGTGCCCCTCTCCGACGACGAGAAGAAGCAGGCCGAGACGGCCGGCGGCTACGCGCGCGAGATGAGCGACGACTACAAGCAGCGCCAGTCCGCCCTCATCCAGGAGCGGGCGCGCCAGGCCGACATCGTCATCACCACGGCCCTCATTCCCGGACGTCCGGCGCCCGTGCTGGTCACCGAGGACACGGTCAGGGGCATGAAGCAGGGGTCGGTCATCGTCGATCTGGCGGTGGAACAGGGCGGCAACTGTCCGCTGAGCGAGCGTGACCAGGTCGTCATCAAGCACGGCGTCTCGCTCATGGGCTATTGCAACCTCCCGGCGCTGCTCGCGGCGGACGCCAGCGCGCTCTACGCACGCAACCTCCTGAACTTCTTCAACCTGCTCGTCGACGCCAAGACCGGCGAGCTGAACCTGGACCGGAACGACGAGATCATCGCCGGATCGCTGGCATGTATCGACGGCGCGGTGGTCGAGCGAGGCGCACGATGACGGAAGCCCTGGACCCCACGGTCACCAACCTCACGGTATTCGTCCTGGCGGTCGTCGTCGGCTACCACGTGGTGTGGGGCGTGACGCCGGCGCTGCACACGCCCCTGATGAGCGTCACCAACGCCATCAGTTCGGTGATCATCGTCGGCGCTATCCTGGCCTCGGGGCCAGGCACCACCGACTTCGGCGCGTTGCTCGGAGCCCTGGCGGTGGGGCTCGTGGCCATCAACACTTTCGGCGGCTTCCTGGTGACCGAGCGCATGCTCGAGATGTTCAGGAAGAAAGACCGGAAGCAGACCGGGAAGTAGGGCCACCGATGTCCGCCAACCAAGTCGCGCTCTCCTACCTCGTCGCGAGCGTCCTGTTCATCCTGGCGCTCAAGGGGCTCTCCCATCCCGACTCCGCCCGGCGGGGCAACCGCTTCGGCATCATCGGCATGGCCCTCGCGGTGCTCACCACGCTGGCCGTCACCGGACGCATCGACCTGGCGATCGGAGCCATGGCCATCGGCGGCGCCATCGGCGCCCTGGTGGCCAAGCGCGTCGAGATGACGCAGATGCCCGAGCTGGTGGCGGCGATGCACTCCCTCGTCGGGCTCGCCGCGGTGCTCATCGCGATTGCGGTGGTCAACAACCCGGGCGCCTTCGGCATCCCGAATCCCATTCCCTTCGGCAACCGGATCGAGCTGTTCATCGGCACGTTCGTCGGCGCCATCACCTTCTCGGGCTCGGTCATCGCGTTCGGCAAGCTCGCCGGACTCGGCAAGCAGTTCCGGCTCTTCTCGAGCGCGCCCATCGTCTTCCGCGGCCAGCACATGGTGAACCTGGCCCTCGCGCTCGTGATGGTCGGTGCGGGCATCGCCTTCGTCGTGTCGGGCGACGCGGGCAAGTGGCCCCCCTTCGGCCTGATGACCGCCATCGCCTTCGTCCTCGGCGTGCTCATCATCATCCCGATCGGCGGCGCCGACATGCCCGTGGTGATCTCGATGCTGAACAGCTACTCGGGCTGGGCGGCCTCCGGCATCGGCTTCTCCCTCGAGAACTCGATGCTCATCATCGCGGGCTCGCTCGTGGGCTCGTCGGGCGCGATCCTCTCGTACATCATGTGCCGGGCGATGAACCGCTCGTTCTTCAGCGTCATCCTCGGCGGCTTCGGCGGCGCCGAAGGCGCGACCGCCGACAGCGGCGAGCAGAAGACGGTCAAGTCCGGGTCGGCCGAGGACGTGGCGTTCCTCCTCAGCAATGCCGAGAGCGTGATCATCGTGCCCGGCTACGGGCTGGCGGTGGCGCGCGCCCAGCACGCGGTGAAGGAGATGGCGCAGAAGCTCATCGCCAGGGGCGTGACCGTGCGCTACGCCATCCACCCCGTCGCCGGCCGCATGCCCGGCCACATGAACGTGCTGCTGGCGGAGGCCGAGGTGCCCTACGAGCAGGTGCTCGAGATGGAGGACATCAACAGCGACTTCGGCAACACCGATGTCGCGTTCGTCCTCGGCGCCAACGACGTCGTGAACCCCCTGGCCGAGACGCCGGGGAGCGCCATCTACGGGATGCCGATCCTCGAGGCGCACAAGGCGCGGACGGTCCTCGTCAACAAGCGCTCGATGGCCGCCGGGTACGCGGGCCTCGACAACCCGCTATTCTACATGGACAAGACGATGATGGTCTTCGGCGACGCCAAGAAGGTGGTCGAGGACATCGTCAAGGCCATCGAGTAGCGTCGCGCGGACGACGTCAGCAGAACACGCGGATGATGTCGGACCGCGTGATGATGAAGGTCTTCTCGGTCTTGAAGTCCCTCACCAGCACGGCGGGGTTCTCGACGGAGATCATCGTCGCCAGCAGTTCGACGGGCGTGGAGATGTCCACGAACGGGAAGGCCGGTTGCATGATGGCCTCCACCGGCTTCACCTTCACGTGCGCGTCCCGGACCAGCTCGGCGTACAGGTGCGCCTCGTTGAGCGAGCCCACCACACGGCCGCTCCTGGTCACCGAGATCTGCGAGAAGTCGTTGTCGCTCATCACGCGCACGGCCTCTTCCACGGGACGGGTGGCCTCCACGGCCTGGAGCTCGCCCGACACCCCGAGGGCCACGAGATCCCGGGCCGTCATGCCGCTCCGCTCCAGGAAGCCCCGCGCCTGCATCCACTCGTCGTTGTACATCTTGCCGAGATAGCGCGTGCCGTGGTCGTGGAAGATCACCACGACCACGTCGTCCTTGGTGAAGTGCTCCGCCAGCTGCACGAGCCCGGCCATCGCTGAGCCGGCCGAGTTGCCGGCGAAGATGCCCTCCTCGCGGGCAATGCGCCGCGTCATCACGGCGGCGTCCTTGTCGGTCACCTTCTCGAAGTGGTCGATGACGTCGAAGTCCACGTTCTTCGGCAGGAAGTCCTCGCCGATGCCCTCGGTGATGTACGGGTAGATCTCGTTCTTGTCGAAGATGCCGGTCTCCTTGTACTTCTTGAACACGGAGCCGTAGGTGTCGATCCCCCAGACCTTGATGCGGGGATTCCGCTCCTTCAGGAAGCGGCCGGCCCCGCTGATCGTGCCGCCCGTCCCCACGCCCACCACCAGGTGTGTCACCCGTCCATCGGTCTGGTCCCAGATCTCCGGTCCCGTCTGCTCGTAGTGGGCGGCGCTGTTGGACAGGTTGTCGTACTGGTTCGCCTTCCAGGAGTTCGGGACCTCCCGCTCGAGCCGCGAGGACACGGCGTAGTAGGACCTGGGGTCCTCCGGATCCACGTCGGTCGGGCAGACGATCACCTCGGCCCCGAACGCCTTGAGGGCGTCCACCTTCTCTTTCGACTGCTTGTCGGTGGTGGTGAAGATGCACCGGTACCCCTTCACCACTGCCGCGATCGCCAGGCCCATTCCCGTGTTCCCCGAGGTGCCCTCGATGATGGTCCCGCCGGGCTTGAGGAGGCCGGCGCGTTCCGCATCCTCGATCATCCGCACCGCCATGCGGTCCTTGATGGAGTTGCCGGGGTTGAAGGTCTCGACCTTGGCCAGCACCGTGGCCTCGGTCACGCCGCGCGTGAGGGCCCGGATGCGGACCATCGGAGTGTGGCCGATGGTGTCGAGAATCGAGTCGCAGATCTTGGTGGAAGGTTCGTGCACGAAGGATCTGTACCACGAGGGCCCTGCCTCCGACCACCCTCTTCGTCGGCCCACGTGCGGGGAGCCGCCGCACGGTCACGTCAGAGGAGCCCCGGCGCAGGGAGGAGCCGGGGGCTACGGAGGGGGAGCCCCCCCTTCAGGAGGCCCATACCGTGCCGGGGGCGCACGAGGCGGGCGGAATCGTCACGCGCACGGCCCGACCGCACGCAATGGCACGCTTCCGCGCTGAAGGAACCGTCCCCGGTGCACGATTCCTTTCGAGGGAACCCATACTCGATGCTCACCACCCTTCTCGGCGCCTCCGCCCGCTGGCCGGGCGTCGTCGCCGCCGTCGGCGGCCTGATCGGCCTGGCCATCACGCTGCTGGTGCCGAACGCCGTGGCTCCGGTGATGCCGGCGCGGATCGTGACGCTGCAGGTCGCCATGGGGCTCGGTCCGATCTGGGGCGTGCTGGCCACGGCCCTCGCCTACTTCCCCCACGTGCTCGAACCCGGGGCGAGGGAGTTCCTCTTCGAAGCCCTCGTGGTGGGGCTGGTGACGCGGCGCGGATACCCCGCCCTCATCTCCGGGTCGATCTTCTGGGCGTTCGTCACGGCCCTGCTGATCCTCGCGCCGGGCGTGATGGGCATGGGCGGGTACGGCGCCATGGCCCCTCCGCTGGCCCTGCGGTTTTTCCTGTCGGTCATCATCGTGACCGCGCTCGCCGACCTGCTCTACGCCTTCCCCCCGGTGCAACGTGCGGTCACCCCGCCCGGGGAGTCGCCCCGACGACGGCTCCGCGCGCTGCTGTTCCACGTGGTGGTCCTGAGCGCCACAGTGCCGCTGCTCGCCATGAACTTCGTCAGCGGACAGCTGGTCGCCGACGGACAGCAGCAGGAAGCCACCGACCGCCTGCAGGAAGTCGCCCTGAGCATCGGGACCGACGTCGACCACTACGTGCAGTGGCACACCCAGGCCGTGACGGCCCTGGCGGCGACCATCGCCCCGCACGTCCCGGACCAGACGGGCACCGGGGAGTGGCTCGCGCTCTACCTCGACACCTACCCCGGATTCCAGTCGCTGCTCGCCGTGGACGGCACGGGTCGGCCCATCGCCTCGGCGGGCCCGGGAGGGCGGGACGCATCGCCGGGCTCCATGGAGGCGGAGGCCTTCTTCCGTGGCCCGATGGGCACCGGGCGACCGCGTGTCTCGGGCGCCGAGCTCGATGACGAGTCGCAGATGCCGACGGTCGTCATCTCGGCGCCGATCCTCAGGGGCGACGGCACCGTGGCGGGCGTTGTCTGCGCCTCGCTCGACGTCTCGTCCTTCAACCGCTTCAGCTCGGCGTATCGCGCCCTGAACGGCGCCACGCTGACCGTCGTGGACAGCGACGGCGTGGTCGTGTACTCGTCGTCGGACACCACGCCCCCGCTCACCGAGCTGGGCTCCAGCCCGCTGCTGAGCGCCGCCCGGAGCGCGGGCGGCACCACGTTCCTCTACAGCCCCACGAGCCAGAGCCGCCCGTCGAGAACGGCTGGCACGACCGTGACGTCACAGGGCTGGCGCGTCATCGCCGAGCAGCCGCTCACTTACATCCGCGTCCAGACCGAGGCGCACCACCTGATGACGATGCTGCTGGTCCTGGTGGCCATCGTCCTGTCGGTCGTGGTGGCGGGATCGGTGGCACGCCGCGTGGGCCAGCCCGTCGAACGGCTGGTGCGCTCGATGACCCGGTTCTCCGCCGACGCGTCGGACGAGCCGGTGCCGGCCGTGTCGGGCGAGGCACCCGCGGAGATCATGGAGCTCTCCGACAACTTCGACGCGATGCGCCATCGCCTGACCGCGATGACGCGGGACCTCGACCGCAAGGTACGGGAGCGCACCGCCGAGCTCACGGAGGCGACCGCACGGGCCGAGGAGAGCAGTCGCGCGAAGAGCGAGTTCCTGGCCAACATGAGCCACGAGATCCGCACACCGATGAACGGCATCATCGGCATGACCGAGCTCGCACTCGACACGCCGCTGACGTCGATTCAGCGTGAGTACCTGCAGGCGGTCAACACCTCGGCGAACTCCCTGCTCACGATCATCAACGACATCCTCGATTTCTCGAAGATCGAGGCGGGTCGCCTGGACCTCGAGCACACCGACTTCGGGCTCCACGACCTGATCGCCAGGACGATGAAGCCGCTGGCCCTGCGCGCGGCGCAGAAGGGCCTGGAGATGGTGCTGCACGTCGACGAGCGCGTGCCGCCCTACCTGTGCGGGGATCCCACCCGGCTGGGCCAGGTCCTGATGAACCTCGTGGGCAACGCCATCAAGTTCACCGGTCAGGGAGAAGTGGTCATGCGCGTGGGCCTTGCCGGCGGCCAGGCCCACGCGCCGACCCTGCACTTCTCGGTGCGGGACACCGGCATCGGGATTCCGGCGGGCAAGCTGGGCGTCATCTTCGAGTCGTTCGCCCAGGCGGACGGATCCACGACCCGGCGGTTCGGCGGCACGGGCCTGGGGCTCTCGATCTCCGCAAAGCTTGTGGAGCGCATGGGGGGACGTTTGACCGTGGAGAGCCGCGAGGGGCTCGGCAGCACCTTCAGTTTCAGCCTGCCGCTGGCCATCGCGGACCGTCCGGTCGAGGTACCGACGGTCCCGGAACTCGAGGGCCTGCGGGTCCTCGCGGTCGATGACAACGCCACCAATCGTCGCCTGCTGGGTGACCTCCTGTCGGCGTGGAAGGTAGACGCGACCGTCGTCGAGAACGCCAGCGCGGCCACCGCGGCGCTGGCGGCCGCGCAGCGCGCGGGACGGCCCTACACGGTGGCCGTGCTCGATGGCCAGATGCCGGAGGTGGACGGCTTCACCCTGGCAGGGCAGATCCTCGAGACGACAGCCTTTGCCGGTACGGTGGTGCTGATGCTGACCTCGGGCGTCCGGCCATCGGACGTGGAGCGCAGCCGGGCGCTCGGGGTCACCGAGCACCTGCTGAAGCCCATCGCCCGCGACGAACTCCGTGACGCGCTCAGCCGCGCCGCCGCGCGCGCCAGGTCGGGCCACGCGCCCGCAGAGCCAGACACACGGCCTTCCGTGGCCGACAGCGCCGACAGGGCCGAGGCGCCGGCGCCGGCCGTCGTGCCGCCAGACAGACCCATGCGCATTCTG
>JABFRY010000532.1 GCA_013140955.1 Acidobacteriota bacterium | reverse complement strand
GTACCACCTGGCCCACCCTCATCGAGGCGTGGAAGATCTGGCCGACCGGGACGAGTCCGCCCAGGACGCGGTGCCGCCCGATGGCCTCGAGGCCCGCGGAGGCAATGCACCCGCAGTTGGTGCAGTCCGGGTTGCCGCCGAACTGGCAGGGCGTGATGTGCCGCTCGAGATCCGACGAGTAGCACTCCGTCGTCTGGGCGAAGATGCACGCTTCCGGACCCTTCGGCGGGTCGGCGTACACGTTCAGCATGCCGTCGAGCATCTGCAGCTTCGGATACTGGAGGCGGAGCCGTCGCATGTCGGCGATCACGCGCGTGCGGTCGGCGGCGGTGAGGCGTTCCACCGAGATCTCGCCCTTCTGCGGCGTATAGAGACTCAGCCAGATCAGTCGCGTGTCCGGATTCGCCTGCCAGAACGACAGGAACTCGTCCAGGTAGCCGTCGCGGCGCACCTGCTGGCTCGTCACGGTGCAGTGCACGGTGATCTGGTGCCCCTCGATGTGCTTGAGGATGCGGTCGTAAGTGGCCGGCGTCCGCCGCGCGTCGTGCTCCGGCTGCAGGCCATCGATGGACACCACGAGCTGCAGCCGCCTGAGACGCGCCCATTCCCGGGGAATCGGCCGTACGGCGCTCGTCACGACCTGGGTGTGGATGCCGCGTTCCGCCAGGCGCGGCAGGATCTGATCCAGTTCGCGATACCGCACGAGCGGCTCGCCGCCGACGATCGACAGGTGCAGCGGATCGTGCGCCTCGACCAGGGCCATGAACCGGCTGACCAGTTCCTCGCCCTTGTAGTCGCTCAGGCCACGCAGCGTGACGCCACCGCCCAGGTGCTCGTCGCCGTACGCGTAGCAGCCCGGGCACCGCAGGGGACACTCCCTGGTGATCTCGACCGACAGATTCGGCCGGACGCCGACGAGAATCTTTCCCCACGCCTCGACGAGTTCTTTCGCGCGGACACCGGTTCGGCTCATGGTTCGACCATTATGCGGGTGTCGCCACCGCGCCCCGCCGAAAAATCTCGCACCGGCGCATCAAGCCGGGCCGTTGGTTTGCTATCCTGTGGCCACATGGCCGTTGCTCCCGTATTCCCCAAGATCATCCGGCGTCGCTCGAAGCTCCACGGCTGGGGCGTGTTCGCCCGGGAACCCATCAACAAGAACAAGCGCATCGTCACCTACGACGGTGAGCTCATCGATCACAAGGAAAGCTACACGCGCGAGACCACGTACCTCGATCGCGGCGAGATCTGGTGCTTCACGGTCAATCGCCGGTGGGTGCGCGATGCGCACGTGGGCGGCAACGTCGCCCGCTTCATCAATCACGCCTGCAAGCCGAACTGCTACAGCGAGGTCGTCGGCAAGACGATCTGGATCAGGGCGGCGCGCAACATCGAGGCCGGCGAAGAGCTGACCTACGACTACCACACCGACGGCGACCACATCATCCAGTGCCGTTGCCGACCGGGGTGTACCCGGATGCTGTGATCAGCATTCCGCTCGTGGCGGGCGCGCGGCGCGACGGCACGGTCCGTGTCCACCGCTGCGTCTGTGCGGTCCTGCCGTCGTTGCGCGTTGCAGCACTGCTGGGCTTTGTCCTGTTCGTCGCTCAGCGCCCTGGCGCCGCGCAGGGGGCCGCGCCGGGCCTCTCCTCGCCACCGGCTCCCGTGCAGGACGCCGGCATCACCGGACCCGAGATGCCGGCGCCCACCGAAGAGGCACTGGCCGCGGCCAGCCGCGGCGTCACCATCCGGGTGGGCACGCTGGGGAGCGGAGAGCCGGGCCGCACCCTGCCGATCGAGGTGTACGTGGCGCGCGTGCTGGCGGGCGAAGGGGAACCGAGAGCCGCCAGTGCCGCACGCCAGGCGCTGGCCGTGGCCATCCGCACGTATGCCCTCGCCAATGCGGGCCGGCACGAGGACGAAGGCTTCGACCTCTGCGACAGCACACACTGCCAGGTGCCACGTGCCTCCACACCCGCGACACGCGCGGCGGTCATGGCCACGCTGGGGCAGGTGCTCGTTCACGACGGCCGTCCGGCGCAGCTCTACTACTCGGCCTCGTGCGGCGGTCACACGCAGGTGGCCGGCGACGTCTGGCCTGGTGTCGACTTCCCGTACCTGCAGCCGCAGGTCGACGACGTGCACGAGGACGACGCCCCGTGGACGCTTGACCTGCCGCTCGCCGACGTGCAGCGTGCGCTGGCCAGGGTCGGCTTCGCGGGACGTCGCCTGAGCGACGTGCGCGTGGTGCAGCGGAGCACGTCGGACCGCGTCACGCGCCTGTCGCTGAAGGGGCTGCGCCCCGAGCAGGTGGGTGGCGAGCAGTTCCGCATGGCCATCGGCCCCACCATCATCCGCAGCACGTTGTTCACCATGGAGCGGCGCGGCAACCGCGTGCACTTCACCGGACGCGGGTACGGTCACGGCGTGGGCATGTGCGTCGTCGGGTCTGGCCGGCGCGCGGCACGCGGCGACTCGGTCGCGGCCATCCTGGCCTTCTACTATCCCGGTCTCGAGTTGCGGCAGGCTGGCGAGGTCGCACCGCCCGATCCGCTGCTCGGCCCGCTGCTCGGCGCGGCGCCGCTGGCTGTCGGGGCGTCTGCGGAGGGCGCTGTTGGACCGC
>JABFRY010000318.1 GCA_013140955.1 Acidobacteriota bacterium | reverse complement strand
GCCCTCATAGCCGGGGGCGGTGACGACCACGCGGCGCGTATCCACCTCGACGTCCGCGAACGTGAAGGTGCCGTCGGCGCCGGAGGTCACGCAGACCGCGGAATTCGGCACGCAGACCTGCGCGTTGGCGATCGGCTGGCCGTCTGCATCGACGAGCGTGCCCGTGACGAGACCACGGCCGGGCAGCACGCTGAACGCCGAGGCGAGCAAGGCCTCCTGCTGGCCCGTCGAGACCGACACCACGCGGGGGCCGACCCCTGCATCGGGCGCCACCGCCACGCGGACGCGCAGCGTGGTGGGATCGTCGGCCACGACGTCGAGCACGCTGATGCCTGGCCCGAGCGCCACCTGTGTGAGGTTGGTGAACGCGGTGCCGATGCCCGCGACCGTGAGCTGGACCGTCTCGCCCTGCCGTCCGGTGAGCGGCGCCACCGAGGCCACGATGGGCACGGGTGGCGGGGGCGCGGCCCCCTGCCCGCGGTTGATGGTGCCCGTCAGCACCGCCCCGGCCTGGAAGGTCGGCGAGAACACGGGATCCACCTGCACCTCGAGCGAGGTCGTCTCCACGAGCGTGACGACACGCACCTGGGCGGAGGCCGAGGCCGTGTTGCCGGACGCGTCGGTGCCGGTGACCGAGAACGTCACGATCGAGCCTTCGGGCACGTCGCCCGGGATCGTCGCCACGGCCTGGAACGAGAATGGCCCGTCGGTCCGCTCCTGCACGGGGGTTGTCGTCGCGTCCACGGTGCTCACGAGCAGCACGCGTGCGAGCGCGCGATCGTCGGTGGCGTCCACCCGCACCGGAATCGCGCTGCCGGGCGCAGCGCTCGCGGGGGCACTGACCCCCACGAGCGGGTCCGTGAGGTCCGGGTCGTCCACGAGCACGACGCGCCGGATGCTCCCGAAGTTGCCCGCGCGATCCTCTGCCACGATCTCGACCGGTTCCTCGAGGCCTGCCGGCGCATCGGCAGGAATCGTCCACGCCAGGCCGAACGGGGCCGTGAGCCGGGTGTCCTCGGCATTGCGGCGGACGAACAACGTCGTGCGGTACAGCCCCGACAGGTCGGCCGCGGCGCTCACCTCCACGGGCACGTCGTCGCCCGGGAGCGCCGAGGGCGGCAGGGCCACGGTCACCACAGGGGCCGTCATGTCGACGTTGAGGGTCACCTGGGTAGTCGCGGTCACCCCGGCGGTGTTGGCGACGGTCCGCGACAGGACCTGACCAGCGCCCTCCGACGAGACGACGACCGGCGCCGGACAGGACACGGCGTTGGTGCAGGAGAACGACACGGTCACCGCGCGGTTGTGCCAGCCCTGGCTGTTGGCCGCCGGCGTCACCGTCGCGGCGATGGTCGGGGCCGGCACCGGCGGCGCCTCGCACACCGGCTTGTTGATGTTCCGGGTGACGAAGGTGACGTCGGTGTTGTTGATCCGGCAGTCGCCGTTGGTGTCGGCGGCAGGGTTGAACCCGGCCTGGCCGCAGCGGCGTCCGAGCGCGGCGCGCACGAGCGTGACGTCGGCCATCGTGACCGTGCAGTCGGCGTTGACGTCGGCACGCGCGATCGGCACCTGCGCGGCAGCGGGGGCCGTCCACAGGCACGCCAGCGCCGCGCCGATCACCGCCACGCCGAGAAGACCTCTCCGGACCATGCTCTGCTCACCCATGCGTAATCCCCGTTGACGGCTGTGCGCGCCCGGTCGTGGCGCGGATGTCGGACCTCGTCTGCAGGCCGGCTATCGGCCGAGGGCCAGCGTGCCGCCCCTGGCTCTCCACACGAACAGCGCGCCGAGCACGAGCAGCAGGCCAGCGGCAGGCTCGGGCACGGGGCGGACGGTCTGCACGACGGACACGTTCACGCGCGCGGTGCCCGCGGCGACGACATCGCCCGGCTCCACGACCACGAAGGGCACGGGCTCGATGAGCGAACCCGGAATGCACTGCGGATCGTTGCCGCAGGGCACCTCCCACAGCAGCGCGAAGGCGTCGTCGCCCATCAGATCGAGCGTCCAGTCCGTGGCCCCCGGTACGGCATCGAGCAGGAGCGTGAACAGGCCGCCGGGCCCGGAGGGCAGCGCCGGGGCCAACGTGACCACGAAGGACGCGAAGTGCTGCGGCGACGCGGGGTCGGGTACCGGCGGAGCACTGCAGGCCTGGGTGTCGGCGCAGGCCCCGCTCAGATCGAGCACGTCGGCTGGAAACGGGGCGTACAGCGACCCGGGTGCATGCGAGGCCGCCAGCGGCGCCAGACCTGTGGTGGCGACGTACAGTTCGTGGGAGACGAGGTTGGAGGCGCCGACGCCGTTCGGATCGAACGTCACGGTGAGGGCCAGCCGGTTGCCACCGGCGAACGATCCCGAGAGGGCCTGATTCAGGCCGATGGTCGCCGCCGACGCGTGCGCCGGGAGCATCACGCCGGCCAGGGCCAGCGCGAGCAGGAGGAACCGTGTGCGATACATGTCTACTGCTCCAGTTATGGGGGCTCACTGGTGCGGGCTGATGTCTGCCGCGGCGCAGCCTTCTGTCTCGCTGACGCCGCCGCCGTCATCACCCCTCACGCGCCGGGAGAGCGCGCTGTGTCCTTACGCGGAAACGAGCCGCAGATGGGGTCAGGGAAGCGCGGCTCGTGTCAGGCGGTGTCAGCGCTGGCGAGCGCTGCGCCTCTCGTCGGGAGGGCTGGGGAGGCCATCGCGCCGCGGGGATGCGGACACGGTACGGGCAGGGGCACCCGCGGTGCGAGGGCGGACGGCAGCGCCGCGGGTCAGCCGGCGGTCCGGGACATCTCCCGGTGCAGCCAGGCGCGTGCCATGCGCCACTCGCGCTTCACCGTCGTGTCGGAGATGCCGAGCACGTCGGCCGTCTCCTCCACGGTGAGCCCGGCGAAGAATCGGAGTTCGACGAGCCGCGCCTGGTGCGGGTCGTGGCGCGCCAGCCGGTCGAGCGCCTCGTCGAGCGCCACGAGATCACCGGGCGGTGGTTCACTGGCGACGACGACGTCGTCGAGGGGGACCCGGGCCTGGACGCCACCGCGCTTCCCTGCCAGGCGCGCACGCGCGTGATCGACCAGCACGCGGCGCATCGCCTGCGCCGCCACCGCGAAGAAGTGGCTCCGGTTCTTCCAGCGCACCTCGTGCTGGCCCACCAGGCGCAGGTAGGCTTCGTGAACGAGGGCGGTGGCCTGCAGGGGATGCCCGGATGGCTCATGATGGAGCCGCCGCGCCGCGATGCGGCGCAGCTCGTCGTAGACGAGGGGCAACAGCAGGGGCAGTGCCTCTTCGTCCCCGGCATTCAGGTCGTCCAGGAGGCGCGTGACCTCTCCTGCTGCGTGCTCGGTCATGGACGTCAGGCGCGATCCTACCTCATCATTGAAGCAGCCTTGCGGGCCGGCGGGCGGCCCATGACCTGCTTCTTCCCGTTCTTGCGCGTCTTCTAGACGGCGGGCGTGTGCCAGCCGCACCCGTGCGGTGACAATCAGGAGGCGCGGCCGCCAGACCCCGACCGCCACGACAGCGCGACGCGATGCAGACAGCAGACGACAGCCCCGGCGGAACGACCACGTCACGCGGGACCGACGCCCCGGCCATCGTGGACTGGCAGCGCCTCAAGGTCCTGTTCGAGCAGGCCCTCGACCTGGCGCCCTCGGCCCGGGTGGCCTGGGTGGATGCGGCGTGCGCGGACGATCCCCGGCTGCACGAGGAGCTCTGCTCGCTGCTGGCCTTCGACGATGCGGCGACCGGCGTCCTGGACCAGCCGTCGTCGGCGGCGGTCGGGGCTCACGCGCCCGCTGACACGGCGACCGGCGAGGCGCTCGCGGGGCAGCCCCTGGGCCCCTACCGGCTCACCGGGATGCTCGGTGCGGGAGGCATGGGCGTCGTGTACCGTGCCGAACGCGCCGACGGCGCCTACGAGCAGGTGGTCGCGATCAAGGTCCTGCGGCGCTCGTTCCAGCGTCCGGATCTGGTCGCCCGCTTCGAGCAGGAGCGCCAGGCGCTGGCGGGCCTGACCCATCCCAACATCGCGCGGCTGCTCGACGGCGGGACCGACGCGGGCATGCCCTACCTGGTCATGGAGTACGTGGACGGGCGACCGCTCGATCGCTTCTGCGACGAGCGGCGGCTGTCGATCCGGGAGCGGCTGGCGCTGTTCCGGACGGTCTGCCTCGCCGTGCAGCACGCGCACCAGCACCTCGTGGTGCACCGCGACCTGAAGCCGGACAACATCCTCGTCACGCCCGCCGGCGTGCCGATGCTGCTCGACTTCGGCGTGGCGAAGATCCTCGACGCCGCGGGACCCGAGCCGGCCGACTCCACCGTCATCATGACGCCGAGCTACGGCAGCCCGGAGCAAGTGCGCGGCGAGACGATCACGACGGCCAGCGACGTCTTCGCGCTGGGGGTGCTCCTCCACGAACTGCTCACCGGCCGTCAGCCGTTTGCCACACCGGGCGCGAGCCTCGCCGACATCCAGCAGGCCATCTGCACCGCGACACCGTGCGCTCCCAGCCAGGTCGTCCTGGAGCCTGGCACCGACGCCGAGGCCCGAACAGGCGCACGCGGGTCCACGAGTGCCCGCGCACTGGCCAGGCAGCTGAGCGGCGACCTGGACGTCATCGTCGCCATGGCCCTGCGGAAGGAGCCTGACCGGCGCTATGCCTCGGCCGGCCAGCTGGCCGAGGACGTGCGCCGGCACCTGCGCGGCCTGCCGGTCACCGCGCAGCCGGACTCCTGGCGCTACCGGGCGGGCAAGTTCGTGTCGCGCCACCGGGTACGCGTGGCCGCCGCCACGGCGGCGAGCGTGGGCCTGCTGGCTGGCGGCGTGATGGCGTACTGGCAGTACGAGGCTGCCCAGCGCGCACGCGAGCTGGCGGAGTCCCGCGCCGCGGACGTGCGCCGCCTGGCGACGGGCCTGATCTTCGAGGTGCACGACGCCATCGTCAACGTCCCCGGCACGACCGAGGCCCGCGCGCTGATGGTGGGACGCGCCGTGGAGTACCTCGATCGCCTGGTGGCCGAGCAACCGGACGACCCCGTACTCCGGCATGAACTCGCCGAGGCGTTCGTGCGGGTTGGCGACGCCCAGGGCCATCCGACCAGTGCGAATATCGGCGACACCGAGGGCGCCTTCGCGAGCTACGAGAAGGCCATCGCGCTGGCCGGGGGCCTGCTGACGGAGTCGCCGCTCGACACCGCGGCCCGCCGGTCGCGCGCCATGGCGGAGCGCAAGCTCGCCGATGTGCGATCGTGGATGGGCGACGTCGCAGCCGCCGTGGCCGGGACACGGCGCTCCCTGGCGGAGTACGACGCCCTGGCCGACGCACCGGATGCCACGTTCGCGGACGCGCTGCAGCTGGGCATCGCCTGGGTGAAGCTCGGGGACGTGCTCGGCAACGAAAACTTCCCCAACGCCGGCGACGAAGCCGGAGCCCTGGCGGCCTATGCGCGTGCGCGAACCCAGTTCGAGGCGCTCGACACGCGGGAGCCGGGCCGGGCCGACGTGGAGCGCTACGTCGGGCTGGTGTTCGAACGGACGGGCACGATGCACCATATGGCGGGCGACCTGACCCGCGCCTACGAGGACTACCTGCAGTCGGCGATTTACCGGGACCGTCTGGCGGCCGCGCAGCCGTATCACGTGGACATCCGGCGCGACGCTGCCGTGGCCCAGGAGAAGCTCGGCGACATCCTGTTCGAGCAGGGCAACCGCACCGAAGGCCTCGAGCGGTACCGGCTGGCACTTGCGGGCTTCGAGGCGCTCTACGACATCGACCGCAGCAACGCGATTGCCGCCCGGTCGCTCGGCATCAGCTGCGAGAAGCTGGGCGGGGCGCTGGAGGCCACGGGTGACCTCGCCGGCGCCAGGCGCCTGCTCCGCCGGGCCGCGACCCTCTACGACGCTGCGATGGAACGCGACCCGGCCAATGGCCTAGTGCCGGAGGACCGTGCCCGCGTGGCCCAGACGCTCGCGCGGCTGGCGGGGCGTCCCCTCTCCACCAGCGGGTCCGGAGGATAGAATCGCGGGGACCCTCGGACCGCGCGCGGGTCACCAGCCACATGGACGCCCCGCTCTGGACCCCGTCTGCCGACCGGATTGCGCGCGCGAACCTGACGCGGTTCATCGCGCACGTGCGCCGCGACCAGGATCCGTCGGTCGAGACCTACGAGGCCCTCCTCCGGTTCTCCCTGGCGCACCCGGGGTCGTTCTGGACGGCGCTCTGGGACTTCGCAGGCGTCATCGGTACCCGCGGTGCAGACGCCCTGCTCGATGCGGACCGCATGCCGGGCGCCCGCTTCTTCCCCGGCGCGACGCTCAACGTCGCGGAAAACATGCTGCGCCATACGGGAGACGCGGACGCACTCGTCTTCTGCGGCGAGGACGGGTCCGCGCGCCGGTGGAGTCGCGATGCCCTCCGCGACGTGGTGTCCCGCTGCGCGCAGGCCCTGGCATCGGCAGGTGTGTCCGCGGGCGACCGGGTGGCCGGCTACCTCCCCAACCTGCCGGAAACCGCGGCCGCGGCGCTGGCGACGGCCGGTCTGGGCGCGGTGTGGTCGTCGGCATCGCCGGACTTCGGGGCGGCGGGCGTCATCGACCGCTTCGGCCAGGTGGCGCCCCGGGTCCTGCTGGCCGCCGACGGCTACTGGTACGGCGGCCGCTGGCACGACTGCACGGCACGACTGCCCGAGATCCTGGCCGGGCTGCCCTCGGTCGAGCAGGTCATCCTGGTGCCGTACGACGGCGCGAGGGTACGCGGCCGCGTTCCCGCCGGGGCGATCACGTGGACGGACTGGCTCGCGCCGTGCGCAGCGGGCCCGATCGCGTACGCGCGCGTCCCCTTCGATCACCCGCTCTACATCCTGTTCTCGTCGGGCACCACGGGCCCGCCCAAGGCGATTGTGCACGGAGCCGGCGGCACGCTGCTCCAGCACCTCAAGGAGCACCAGCTGCACTGCGACGTGCAGCCGGGCGACCGTGTCTTCTACTTCACCACGTGCGGCTGGATGATGTGGAACTGGCTGCTCACGGCGCTCGCGTCCGGAGCGACGCTGCTCCTGTACGACGGATCGCCCGTGCACCCCGACGCGGGCGTGCTCTTCGACCTGGCCGATCGTGAAGGCATCACGCTCTTCGGCACGTCGGCACGCTACCTGGCGGCCGTGGACAAGGCCGGCCTTGCCCCGATGCGCACGCATGCCCTCTCGGCGCTCCGCACGATCACGTCCACGGGGTCGCCGCTCGCACCCGGCACCTTCGCCTTCGTCTACCGCGCCATCAAGGCCGATGTCCACCTGGCCTCGATCTCGGGCGGCACCGACATCGTGTCCTGCTTCGTGCTCGGCAATCCGGTGGCCCCCGTCTGGACGGGCGAGATCCAGACCCGCGGCCTCGGCATGGCCGTGGAGGTGTTCGACGACGACGGACGTCCCGTGGAGGGCCGGATCGGCGAACTCGTGTGCACCCGGCCCTTCCCGTCGATGCCGCTCGGATTCTGGAACGATCCGGACGGCACGCGGTACCACCAGGCGTACTTCGACAGGTTTCCCGGCGTGTGGCACCACGGGGATCTGGCGGAGGTGACGCCGCACGGCGGCTTCGTCATTCACGGACGATCGGATGCGGTCCTCAACCCTGGAGGGGTGCGCATCGGCACGGCCGAGATCTACCGCCAGGTGGACGCGATCGACGAAGTCCTCGAATGCCTTGCGGTGGGCCAGCAGTTCGAAGGCGACGAGCGTATCGTGCTCTTCGTGCGCCTCCGCGACGGCGCAACCCTGGACGACACGCTCGCGGCGCGGATCCGCCAGCAGCTCCGCACGCATGCGTCACCCCGGCACGTGCCGGCGAGAATCGTGGCCGTGGCGGATCTGCCGCGGACGAGAAGCCACAAGCTGGTGGAGATGGCCGTGCGCGACGTGATCCACGGCCGGGCCGTCCGCAACCGGGAGGCGCTGGCCAATCCGGAGGCGCTCGAGTTGTTTCGCGACCTGCCGGAGCTGCGCACATGACCAGAGACCGCACATGAACCGGAACACTGTCACGCCGGAGACGCCCGGAACGCCGATCACGCCCCCGCGCGCGAGCGCAATCACGGGCTCCGCCGCAGCGGGCGTGAGTGGTCCCTCCGCGCCGGCCCGCGCGCGCGACACGGCGCGACGCGCCGAGAAGGCCCGCCGCGCCGCAGCCCACCCGGACCGTCCCGGCGAGTTGTGCAAGGCCCCCGCCGGCACCTGGACGCCCGTCGTGGACCGGCGGCGCTGCGAGGGCAAGCACGACTGCGTGGACGTGTGCCCGTACGCGGTGTTCGAGGTCCGGCGGATGGACGACGCCGAGTTCCGTGCGCTGCCGCTGCTGCCGAAACTGAAGG